>DATFCK010000416.1:0-5948 GCA_035253185.1 Chthoniobacterales bacterium
CTGGTCTGTGAATCCCGCGCCGAACCAGATCCAGCTTCTAGGTCTTCACTAGATTTACTATAACCGATCAGCAGCAACACCAATCGGTTGGTGTTGGTAGGGTTTAGCCATGGCTCTCTAGGACCCTTCCTTGGGCAAATCCGGACGAATCGGGTTCACGCCATGGCGGTTCGGTGAACCGCCGCTACCATGCGCCGGTAGCGGCGATTGACCTCAATCGCTGTGTTGCAGCGTCATCGCACTGAATGTTCCCCAACGGGTACATCGGCCCTGCCTATGATGCATCCCGCAGCTGGCCCCGCTTACGCCAGACAATGATTGCGACGACAACGCACGTAATCACCAGCCCGATCCCGAATTCGTCGATGATGTATTCGGTCGGCCCGGTATCGCGGGTAAGCGGTGTGAGAATGGATTGAACCCACAAATTGTGGCTGCCGTGCAGAAACGCCGCCGGCCAGAGACTGCCCGAACGCAATGTTAACCAGGCGTAAATGAAGCTTTCGGCAATCACGCCCAGCGTGAAACAACCGAGACCGAACCATACCGGCGTGCCGGCGTTGTAGTCGGCGAAAATCAGGACCGGAAAATGATAAATCGCCCACATCGCGCCTTTGATGAGAGCAACGCCGGTGAAGCTGGTTACTTTCGCCAGCTCCGGCACCAGGAAACCGCGCCAACCGATCTCCTCGCCCAGGGCGCGCGATGTTTTTCCGACCATGCCTAACGTCGCCGTGAATAGCACGAAAAGCACAAGCGTGAGAGTCGGAGGAAATTTCGTCCATCCCATGGTGTCAGCGGTTTTCCTAACGAACTCCGTATCGGCGAAACCGCCGAAGCCGGTTAGCCAGACGAAAAGATAAACCGGTACGGCATAGGCGACCGGAATGAGATAGCCGAGCCAGACGTATTTGGCCGCGCCCCAGCGCCAGGGCAGTTCACGGATGCTCTCGCCGAACAGTCGCTTGGTAGCGAACGCCGCCAGCGCCGGGCTCCACATCGTGCCGGTGACATACAGCAGATTACCGGCGTCCATTTTTCCGGCGTGAAGCACAAACGCTTCGAAAACGCCGCTAAAGACCATGGTGAGACCATAAAAACAACCGATCTTCTTCCACACCCGCGCGCTCGACTCTTGCACGGTGGCAGGCTAACGATGTCTTAGCGCGGCGTCACGCAAACACTGCAGCCGTGCCGTACAGCCTACAGGCGCCCAGTTTACAAGCCGGCCAAATGAAGCTGTTGCCGATCGTAGGAGTCGCTCTTCTCGCCAGCGGCCTCCAGGCTCTGATTGGGCTGCTCGCCGCGGTCGCAACCGCCGTGAGATTCGGCCGTTTCTGCCGGTCCTAGCTGGCCGCGCGTTGCTGCCGGTCCCAACCCTTTCAGCTTTCGCAGTTGAACCAGGAGCATCAGTGTGATCAGCAATAGCCAGCCGCACAGGCCCAAAGCGTAATCGGTCATACAAATGATTCAGCATCATTGGTGCCTTCCAATGTCGTCACGGTGCTCCGACGGCCACCCGATATTGTGGAAAAGCGGCTGATGAAGAATTGTGGTGAATGCGTTGGCAGCAAATAGCTGATGATGTGATTTTGATGCAGTATCCGTTTCGCGTCTTCGGGATCGATTTCGCGCGCAACGTCACGCTGATCCGGCTAAACGACGGTCGGCTGGTCATCCATTCCACCGCGCCATTTACATCAGATGACGTGGCGGCGATTCGCGATTTTGGCGAGCCGGGCTGGCTGGTGGACGCCAGCGTGATGCACGACACCTTTGCCAAAAAAGGTCACGCCGCTTTTGCCCAGATACCGTATTTGGCGCCTCCCGGCTTCGGCGACGCCAGCGGAGTGACGACTCCCCCACTCTATCCTCCGCCTAACGAGTGGGACGGCCAGATCGATGTTATCCCGATCGACGGTACCCGCAAACACGAGCACGCGCTGTTTCATCGAGCTTCACGGACGTTAATCGTGGCCGACCTGGTTTTTTCGTTCCCGCCTGACAGCGGCGCCTGGGCGCGGTTTTTCGTCCGCAACGTGATGCGGCTGCCACGTCTCCGCGGCATTAGCGTGTTCTTTAAAATGCTAATCTCGGATCGCCAGGCCTTTGAACGGTCGATGACAAAGATACTGGATCTGGACTTCAGTCGAATGATCGTGGGGCACCGCGAGCCGATCGAGAGCGATGCCAAGGCGGTTTTGCTACGGGCGTTGCTGGACCGCGGCTTTCGGCTGGACGGTGACATGGAGCTGCCGCCGGCCAGGTTTTAACATCGGTCAGCATCGGCTGGTCCCGGCTTGTCCGATCGTTACTTTTTACGGAGTTTGTTTGCTTGACCCTTTCCGGTCTAACTCCGACACTGTTCCCGCTTATTAGCGCCCTCTTATGCGAACGGTTGCGGACGTTATCAGAGCCTGGGTTACGGCGGCAAACTCGCATGACCCCGAGCGTATCGCGGCGTTGTATTCTCCGCATGCGCAGCTGCTTTACACCTGGGGCGAACTGCTGGATGGACAGGACTCCATCAACGCCCATTTCGTCGATTTCTTCCGCGCTTTTCCGACCTGGCAGAAGCAACCGTTTTCTCTGATCCAGGGCCATCACGATTGGGCTGTACTTGAGTGGCAGGCGAACGCCACGTTTGATGGCCCCTACCGCGATGCCGCGCCGACCGGCCGTTCATTTCAGTTGCGCGGTTGCGGCGTGTTTCACGTAGTGGACGGCCGCATTCGGCTGCATCGGCGTTACCTCGATCGCAAAGATTGGTATCGCCAACTCGGGATCGACTAAGGACATCGGCAGCAAAAAATTCCGGCTTTGGAGCGGCGGCCCTTGTGCACACTTTTAAAAGTGTGCACAACCAGTTTGTAACCGCCGTGGCGCTTTCAAAGCGCGCTTCCCTGGTATTTATACCTAACTGTTCCTGTACTCTTGCGCATGATCTTGCTCATGCTCTCGTTTGAATTTTCGTAGCCCTGACCAGGAAGCGTTGCGGCGCGGAGCCGATGTATCGGAACGGATAACAAGTCAGCAAAAACAGGGTGTCGCGATTCGCGGAAGCTTCGACCACCGCATTTACCTGTTCGGGCAACAGGATCCGGATCGATCGGATCTGATAAGTAAGCCGACTACCATGCGCCAGCTCAACCTGAATGCGATCCCCGTCCCGGACTTGTGAGAGCGCGCGAAAATGCACGTCGCGATGCGCATAAACGATGACCGCTCCGGATTCAGTTGTCCTCGACGCCGGGAAACGGTGGAGCGCGTCCTCATCCGATTCGCGCATAACGAGTGCATTGATGCGACACGATGGAATTCGCAGCCACAGATGAGGCTCACCCGGCTGCGCCGAGATCCCCTGCCCGAGCCTGGCCGATTTCTCCTTCCATTTGTTCCACATCGATTTCGCCCGGGCGGTGCTCACCCGCCCTATGATCTCGTGCGCGACCGGTTTCGCGGCGATGCCGGCCCCGGCAAGCATCATGAGCAAACCATGGGTGACCAACTGAATTCGAACATTGCCGGCACGCTTCATCGAAGGGCGCGTGGCCGCGCGATGAACAACGTCATTAATCCGAACAAGATCGCGAACAATCCAATCACCAGTTTGATGGTGTCGTTAGTCGCGGTTGGAAAAAATGCGGACGAACTCCAGCCTTTCGGCAGCATGGTCGGAACGCGCACACTGGCGAGTGAACCGTCAGGCGCGCGCGTGATCTGTTCCTCGATCGCGATGCGCGAGGTAAACGCGGTAACGAGTTGGTAGGTCATCGCGGTTTGGACGACCTGATCCCGAAGAGCTTTTAACTGCGATTCATCGGTGGTGCGAAGCCGCTGATACATCAAATCATTCACTACCGCCTGGCCGAACAGGGTGGAAATGCCGTTGTGTTGAGCGTGCGTTGCTTTTTTGAGGGCGAAACGCTGTTGCACCTGTTGAACGCCGACCGTGCCGCTGACGTCGAGGGAACCATCGAATTTGCGCGGGAGTTTCGCGACTATCTGGACCGGCCGATCAATGTAAACGTCGGGACAAATTTGTGGGTAAGTAATGGCGGTCGATACCGGCTGCGCCTCGGCGGAGCGCCAATTCAAACGGACATTGGTCATTGCCGGTTGGTCGATGGTGCGAAAGAAATCGGCCATCACCGTGGCAATGTCCTGATGCGAACGAATGAACCGGGCCTGTCCACGGCCGAGCTCAGCCAGCCGGCGCATGAGAAATTCGTTAGGCGCACTGCCAATACCGAACGTAAACACCCTGGTGGCGCCAAGTTTCGCCGACAGCAGGCGCATCAATGAGTCCTCGTTACCTACGTCGCCATCGGTCAGGAAAACGACCAGGCGCAATGCCTCCTGCCGCCGGCTCGGAATCGACAGGGTGTAATCGAGGGCCGGCTGCATTTCGGTGCCGCCATCAGCCTGCAGCGTGCGAACATAAGAGCGGGCCGCGTCCAATTGTTCCGGGTGCGCCGGCTCCAGCGTTGGAGAAAATGCGGTGTGATCGCTGGAAAACCTAACAATGGTGAACGTGTCCTCCGGTTGAAGCATGTCCAGGCAGCGTAACAACCCGGTCTGCGCCTGGCCGATCGATTCACCGCTCATGGAACCGCTGGTATCGATCAGGAAAAGAACATCGCGCGGCACCCGCACCGGCGTCTTGGATTCCGGTAGCGGCGGGAAAAGGGTGACCAAGGCATAGGTTGCGTCCTGCGCATCGGTAGTCACCACGCTGAGTTCCGGCTCTTCGGTGCCGGTCAAAGCAATATCGAGATGGAACTCACAATTCGGTAACGTCGCGCCTTCTGGCAAGGTCACTTGGTAACTCTTTCCGGCGTCGCGCGGCATGCATTCGATGGCATGGGTGCTCGACGTTATCGATTTCACCGGCAACCCATTGATTTCCGCGGTCAGGGTTAACCGGTGACCTGGATCAATTGAAGGATGAAGCAGCGGAGGCGAGATCCGCTCCGCATCGGGAACGTTAGGCTGTTCCGGCACATACCGCGGTCCTACAACCATCGGAAATGTCACACCGTATTTTCCGCGTTGATAGTCCGCCGCCTGCAAATAGATGAAATGAATCTGCACCGTCTCGCCGGGATGGAAATTTGCCACCGAGGTGGTGAACATGTTAGGCCGCTCCTGTTCCAACAGCGCCGTCTTCCGGCCTTCTTTACGCGCCGCCTGATATTCCTGGCGCGCTTCCTCGCGTTCCTTTACCGCGCTGCGAATAACGCGGTCGCCGACCCGCAATTCCATTTCGATCACGGTCGCTTCGCTCGGTAACGGAAAGACGTAAATCGCTTCCAGCGTTACATCGGTGTTGTTGGTGAAGACTTGTGATACCGCCCCTTGAACCAGCCCGCCGGAAATGTTCAGGCGCACGTCGGTCGACTTGAGCGGCAATGGAATGGGTGCCGGCGCGGTGTCTCCTTCCCGCCGATCAGTGGCCGGGACGCCGCGGAGGCAGCCCGCAAAATCGGGGGGTTCGGCGGTTGGAGTTGCCACTCCGCTGCTAAGTGGTATTGCCAGAATAACGAAGAATTGTGCGGCGGAACGACGGAGAATGTTTTTCATAAGACCTTTACGGCCGCCCGCGCGATTTCTTTCAGGAATCTTTTTGCAGAATCGCGGCCTTGGCGTGATCGCTAAATGCGCACCAACTCAGGGACATGGCTAAACGACGAGCCCGGTCGAATCACTGGCTAAACAATCCATTCGGACGGCTGAGCCTTGGAGAATGGATCTCCCTGGTGCTGGCATTCCTTGGAATCGTCCTCGTTTTCTGCCTCTTCTTCATCCGGCGGCATACCGTCGAATATCATCTCGAACATACCTTCAGCGTTTCAGATCCGGAATTCGCGGGATCAGTGCTGGCCCTGGCCGATCCGATTTTCGTTCCGGGCAACAAGGTTGAGTTGCTTCATAACGGCGACCAATAC
>DATFCK010000417.1:0-2380 GCA_035253185.1 Chthoniobacterales bacterium
CGGCATCAAGCGCAACATTCTGCGATTACTGCGGCAGAAGGGCTTCCGCGTGACTGTCGTTCCGGCAGAAACTCCGGCCGAGGAAGTATTAGCGCTCAATCCCGACGGAATTTTTCTTTCTAATGGCCCGGGCGATCCTTCCGCATTGGTCTACGCCCATACCGCCATTAAAAATCTCGTGGGCAAAAAGCCGATCTTCGGAATTTGTCTCGGCCACCAGGTATTGGGATACGCGTTCGGCGGTTCGACTTTCAAACTGAAGTTCGGACATCGCGGCGCCAATCAACCGGTCAAGGATCTCCAAACCGGGAAAGTGGCGATCACCTCGCAGAATCACGGGTTCGCGGTCGACCCCAAGACGTTACCGGCCACGGTGGAGCTCACCCATATCAATCTGAACGACGGCACGGTGGAAGGAATGCGCCACAAGGAGCTGCCGATTTTCAGCGTCCAATATCACCCCGAGGCGGCGCCCGGCCCGCACGATGCCTCCTATTTCTTCACCCAGTTCGCCGACCTGATTGAAAAGGGTCGTTAGGCAGGACTTGCCATAGCGGCTGGCCCGGGCCAGTCCGCCCCCCGAGCAGCTCTCAAACGTCGTCGTTTGAAACAGGGGATTTATCTGCGCGAAAAGCGGTCCGGTAGGGCCTCATAGCCATCGTCCGGCGAATGACTTAACGAGGATCGTTATTTGAGTCTAACAAACGGCTGGACGGTGTCCCAGCCATCCGGCACACTCTGCCCCCGCGATGAATTTAGCGCCAGAACCGACCCAGTCTCAGAGGGGAATCCCTCAGCTGCGACCACCCGATCTCGCAATCACACCCACCACGAAACCGACCGGTTGGCGGATCGTCGTTTTCAGCCTGGTCCTCGCCATAGCCGCGTTCATCGAAAGCTATCTGCCGTATTACCTGGCCGATCGTTACAAACCCGCCCACTCCGCTTTTCTTGGCCAGCTCGTTTACACCAACGATCAGGACATGTACTTTTCCTTTATCCGCCAGGCGTGGGAAGGCCACAACCTGTTCAATAACCGCCTGATGGGCGCGCCTAACGAAGCCGCATTCCTCAACCTCGAATTTCTTGCGGTCGGACGAGTGATGCGATGGTTCCATTTGTCGGAAAACTCCGGTTACCAGTTGTGGCGCCTGGCCGGTGCCTGCTTCCTGATCTTTGGATATTCTTTTGTCGCCGCGCTGATGTTTCGCGGAGTCCGCCGGTATTTTCTGTCGGCGGTTATTTTTGCCTTTGCCGGCGGGTTTGGAGTCTTCTTTTTGCTTGGAGTAGCTGCCGGCTGGTTGCCTAACGAGTCATTCCGAACCTTCGGCCTCGATGTCTGGGCCGGCTGGCTGCCATTTCAGCAAATCCTGACTAACCCGCATTTTTCGCTGCCGCACGGTCTCCTTTTAGTCGGGTTCGGGCTTTTTCTGCTGGGGGAAAAGCGGCAGCATTCGATCTTGCTTTACACCGCTTGCGGCATCCTCCTTGCCCTGCAGGGCCTCGTTAGGCCATACGATCTGATTTCACTTTTCGCGGTTATTCCTGCTTTTGCCGGATTCGAGTTTCTTCGCCGGCCGGACGCGCGGGTGCTGCTACGCCGGCTCCTCCCGCTCATAATCAGCGCGCCGGTGCTACTTTATTCGATCTGGCTGTTCAAACTTCACCCGGTGTTCAAATACTGGTCACAGCAAGGTCACAATATTCCCATCTGGCCGCCGCCTTATGCAGGCCTGCTCGCCTACGGAGCGGTTGGAATTCTTGCCGTCGTTAGGTTAGCTCAATACCGAACCAATCCCCTGACCGCGATGGACCGCTTTTTGTGTCTCTGGTTTGCCGGCATTTTCTGCCTCTCTTACGGTGGCCTGGTCACTCGGAAGCTCGGATTCAGCCCGCAGCTTGCCATCCCCTTGTTTGCCCCCCTGGTGATACTGGCCTGTTCCGTGCGCCTGCCGATGGCGCCGGTGAACCGAAGGCGATTAATTGCGGCGGTCGCGGTTTTGGCGATCGCCGGCCATTTCGGCATCATCAGTTATTATTGCCAGCAACGAATCACCGCGTTTGGGCGCGATGCCTGGTATGCCGCTGACGATGAACTGGCGGCCTATCGTTGGATCAATGAAACATTGCCGCCGGAATCTCCCATGGTCGCGCTGCCGCCAGTCGGCACCCGGTTGTGCAAGTACACCAGCTGTTTATCCGTGCTCGGCCACCGGTGTGTCACGCCGGTGTATTATCCGAAACTGACCCAGGTCCAGACGATCCTCAGTGGCTCGGAATTTGGTGACCGTGAGACCGCCACCCTGCACCAGCTCGGCGGCAATTTCCTCTACATCGGCCCGGAGGAACGAGCCCTGCTCGGCTTCGACCCTGACAAAGT
>DATFCK010000418.1:0-4014 GCA_035253185.1 Chthoniobacterales bacterium
ATCAATTTCTCTGGGTTACTTGTTTTGGTTTGGATTCAAAAGTCGCTTGCGTTTCCCGAACTCCTAGCTTCGCCTGCCGCGTCGTTGCCTTGCGCGTACGCGGGAATTCCTAGCTTCTCGACAAAGTCGCAAGAGCCTGATGCGATTGTATCAAGTTTCGATGTAAAGGCCTGCACTGGCCCTGCCTACAATCTCCGGCTTCCTAACTTCTTCGAGTTGCCGCTCGAACTCCTGTCCGTCAAATCAATGCAACCCTATTCTGACCCCAGCATCTTCAACCCGCGGCGCGATGTAACCGGGGTCCCGAAGCTACGCTTTTTGCCCTAACTTCTAGCTGTTCAGATTAGCTCTTAGCGGTTGGGCACGCGCGCGCCCGGCTGGTCACCAAGACCAAAAGGCTTATACCAAATACCGCGATCGTTGGGCCGCCTTCGGGAACTCCGTTCGCCGGCGGTGGAGGCGGAGCGACGTCATCAACACTGAACTGGAAACCGGTGGTGTTTTCAAAGATCGGTGTAGTCCAGCTGATCGAGGTGAACACACCGGTGAAGCCTATCGAGCCATAACTCTCTTCTCCGCTTAAAGTATTAGCAGACGATCTGGAGATGTTTCCGCTGAGCACGGCAAAATCGGAGTCGAAAACCCAATCGACCGGGGTGCCGGGCGCCCCCAAACTGAACACATGGAAATGCGGATTCACCACCGGCAAATCGAAGGCAATGGTATGGACATTGTTCGCCCCGTCGTCATTTGAGATGTTATCGGTCAAGGCGATTGGCGGAGTGTAGTTAGGCGTGCTGTAATAGGCAACGTCGTCGTTTACCGTAGTTGTTACGCCGCCTCCCGAATAAACGTCACCGCTATACGAAACATTCACGACTGTCGGCCCAAAGGTCAACGTGCCGATGGCCGAACCGTCGCCAGCGCCGCTGCTGCTTGACGGTGTAAAACTTGTCCAGTCGACGTAAACCGCCACCGCCTGCAGGTGCTGAACCGTTCCGATTAGCATACACACGAGGAGAAACAGTAGTCGCCGGTCAACGGCTATTTGACACTTCATAATTAGTTGATGACATCAGAATCGCCTGGGTTAGGCAAACCTAATTTTCCCAAACGATTTGCCCACTCCGTCGCTGCAGCGCCGCCGCCTAGCCGCGGCATTCTTACTTCCCTAACGTGTCAACCAATCCCTTGAACGGCGGCTGTAGGGGAAGCGGTTTGCTTCCCGCATCAAGGAGCGGCGGTTTTCAACCGCCGAATCAGGTAGCGGCGATTCACCGAATCGCCATTTTTGAGATTGCAAATCGGTCAGCAGTCCATTGTCCGTGGTCCATGGTCTACTGGATTCGCTTTCCGCGTTTCGCGAATAACCGATAACCATCGTGTTGGTCGAAGCCTCGGAGTAGGTGGGATAACAGATACGAATGCGCAGCGCTCTTCCCACTTTCAGCGTGTGGGATGTGTAGTTAGGACTGAACCTCAAATCAGCTGGGCAAATGTTAAAAAATATAGACGCGATCCTATTCTTCCTTCCCAACAATTGATCAAAAGTAGGTTCCAGCTCCGCTCGGGGTTATTCGTTATCGGCTGGCCATCGGACAGCCCCGAAATCTTTCGGGGTTATTTGTTAGTCTCAATGGGAACATTGTCTCAGCAAGCTGCTGAGACCAACAGGCTGGCAGCCTGTGCTCCCCGGAATTGAAAGTTCCCGAACGCGAGGGCGCGTCCGCCAGCAGGCGAGACGCCTGCGCTCCCCAGGACGGGAGTTCGTGATCGCGAGACACGATCATCAGCACACAAGATGTGTGCGCTACCCGGAAGGGAAGATTGTTTCGGCAGAATGCCGAAACCAGCACGTGTGGACACGTGCGCTCCCCGGAATAAGAGTTCGCGCCATCTCAGCCGATTAAACACGGGCAGTGGCCCCGCCTGTCAAGATTTGTTGACTGACCCCTAAGTAGACCCCCCCAGACCCCTAAGTCAGATTCCGATTGTCTCGCCGAAGGCGCAACCGTCAGTAGCAAGCTCCGACCATTTCTTTTCCCCGGCCGACCTAACGGCGAATCAAGCGCTGGCCCAGGCACAAGTTAGGTGGCATTCGATCTTTTTTGCTGACATTTTCCGCAGGATATGATCTAACGGATGCCTTGAAAAAGGCAGTCCTCCTCTTGGCCGCCGCCTTCCTGGCTGTTAGCGCTTGGTCGAGTCTCGCGTCGCAACGGGTGTGGAACGGAGCAAGTTTGAACACGGACGACTGGAGCGATCCGGGTAACTGGGTCTCCGGAATTCCGCAGGACGGCGACGATCTACTGTTCGCATTCAGTCCGCAGACGACGAATGTGAATGATCTACAACTGAGTATTAAGTCGCTCACTTTCGGCGCGCTCGGTTCGTCCTTCACTATTCACATCGCCAGTTCCATGGGCCTGCCGGGCATATTTGCACCTGCCAGTCTAAGCATTGAAGGCACCGGCATCGCCAATCTGTCCGGCCAAACGCAATCGATCATCACCGACCCGCACGGCTCGTCCGTCACTTTCAGAAACTCCGCGACCGCGGCCGATATTCATTTGACCAACTCGGGCGCCTCGGGGACTAACGAAACGCTGACAAGCGGCACGGCTTTCATGAATAGCTCGACCGCAGCCACTGCGACGATTCTCAACGCAGGCGGCACCGGGGAGAACGCCAGCGGCGGCACGACGACTTTTTCCGGAACCGCCACGGCCGACCACGCCGCCATTACCAACGGAGGAGGAACATATAATGGGGCCGGGCCAAATCCGACACCCGGACAACTTCCCCCTGGATCGTACGGCGGCTCTACGGTGTTCAGAGATACCGCCAGCGCGGGCAATGCCACAATTGTCAACCAACGCGGCATGTTTTTCGGGGATGCGGGCGGAGTGACTCAATTTTTCGATCACGCGACCGCGGCCAGCGCCACAATTTCGACTGTAGCGGCAGGCACATTTGGATATGGCGTGGTCGAGTTCCATGGAGACGCGAGCGCGGGAGCGGCTGCAATTACGAACGGCGGCCAGACAAACTTCTACGACAACGCCACTGCCAATAATGCAAGTCTAACGAACACTTCGGACTCGGCCTCGATTTCGTTTAATAACCAATCCACGGCCGGCAATTCGACAATCACCAATACACTCGGCTTCGTTTCTTTCAATAACTCCGCGACGGCCGGCAATTCGATTATTGGCAACAGCAGCAGTGTCACCTTCGCAGATTTCTCCGCCGTGGGCGCGGCCGAGATAACGAATAATGCCGGTGGATCAACGCTCCTCAGAGACCAGGCTTCCGCGAGCGCCCTAACGTTTCTTAACAACGGCGGCACTACCGATGGCGGAAGCGGGGGCGCGACAATGTTGCAAGACCAGGTTGCAGCTACCGAGGTGGAGTTCTCCAATCAGGCCGGTACGGTTAGCGGCGCTGCCGGCGGGCGCACCATCACCAACGGTGGAACAATCACCGGAGGATCGATTGACAACTACGCTGCCACAGTTAGCGGAGCTGGTGGCGGCCAGGCGACAATTGCCGGCGGTACCCTGGTCGATGTCGATATCACGAACCACGGAGCGGTTGTTAGCGGCTCTGGGAATGGTCGGACAATATTTGTTGGCAGCGCCGGCAACGCCACGATCACCAATACCGGGGGCGCCGTGGCCGGTGCCACCGGCGGTAACACACGCTTTAACCTGGGCAATGGAGGAAGTGCCAGTATTACAAACTTGGCAGGCGCGGTAGTCGGCGCTGGCGGCGGGGAAACTGAATTTGTTAATGCGTCGCCCGGGACAGTTACGATCATGAATAACGGAGCGATCGTAAGCGGTGGGAGCGGAGGGCATACCCTCTTTGACAATAGTAATGGTAGTCAGGCGACCATTTCCAATCTGGCCGGCATGGTCAGCGGCGCTTCCGGCGGGCAAACGACATTTACGTCGGGCTCCGGTTCAGGGAACGCCAGCCTAACAAATTACGGCGGCTCCGTCACTGGCGCCT
>DATFCK010000419.1:0-10012 GCA_035253185.1 Chthoniobacterales bacterium
GTAGAAAACGATCGCCAGTGAACAGCCGCTTTCCACGGGTGTCCAGGTTGGAACCCCGCCGACGCAGCCCCGCGCCACTCTATATATAGTACGTGTGTAGCCCATCTGGTAGAGAGAGGCTGGAGTGTCGGCGGGTTGCCAAACGCCGCTCCTTGCGAGCGAAGAGCGCGCCCGTGAAGATTCGAACTTCAAACCTTCTGATCCGTAGTCAGATGCTCTATCCAGTTGAGCTACGGGCGCCTGAAAAGAGCAGGTAATTTGCGGAGGATCGCCGAACGGTCAACCTCCGCGTCGCGGATTGACTGCGGAAGTACCAAATCCCGATTACCAAGCACCAGGGAAGCACCAGTCACCAAACTTTGAGACCAAATGTTCGCTAAGGGACGTGGGTCCTAGCGGGGGACGGAACAGGAGAGACGGCCGAGGACAGGAGACGGAGGACAGCGGGCAGGGGAGCTCCGTAGCAGGAAACTTCGCGTCGCTCCCGCACGGGGACAAAATGCGCCTTCTCTACGAACTTCGTGTGCTCTGAGGTGAGAACTTATCCATCACGGAAAAACGTTTGCACGACTTGCGTTTGATCTGGCAGCATCGTTGCTTCTTACGTTTACTAAGAGCAAATGGCTGCCCCACAGGTGAGTCCGTACAGTCCGCTGCTGGTTCCCGCGCTGCACCGCATCCAGCATCAATTCGGTTATCTCAAACGTGAGGCGCTCGAAGAATTCTCGAAGGAAACCGGCGTGCCGCTTTATCGATTACAGGCCGTCGCCAGTTTCTTTCCGCATTTTCAGCTGACGCCTCCCAAGAAATGCACGTTACGGGTGTGTCGCGACATGTCGTGTCACCTGGCCGGTTCGCGAAAGATTCTGGGCGAACTGGACGGCCTAACCAGTGATCATGTGGCAATCGAGGGGGCATCCTGCCTGGGCCGCTGCGATCGCGCGCCGGCGGCATGCCTTTCCGTGCAAGGAGTGGAGCACGAACATTATTATCTCGGAAAATCCGCTGCGGAACTGCGCGCCATTGTCGAAAAAGCGCTTGGCAACGAAATTCCGCCTTCCGACCGCGATGTCGATTTGAACGTCTGGCGCGCCGATTTCAAGATCGATCCTTATCAGGGGGATTCTCCGGACTATCGCGCGGTTCGCACCGCACTGGCTGCGCGCGATCATTCGTTAGCCTCAGCCGCGGATCTTTTGAAGAGGAAGCCGGAATGGACCCCGGGAATGCTGGAGAAATTCCGGGTGGCGGCGATTCGCCAGGGCCGGGTTGATTTCGAGCTCGAGTCCCAGGTCCAGGAGGCGGTGCTGGCCTGGCAAACCGAAGGGGATTGGGCGAAAGGACCCTCGTTAGGCGGGTGGTCGGACATGCTCCTCGATGAAATCCGCGATGCCGATTTACGTGGTCTCGGCGGCGCCGGCATTCCGGCCGCCCAGAAGTGGCGCGATGTGCGGGATGCGGTGCGTAAGGCGCGTCAACGGGAAGAGGACGACCGGGCCTTTATCGTGGTGAACGGCGACGAAAGCGAGCCGGGCACATTCAAGGATCGCGAGCTGCTGCTGCGAACACCGCACCTGATTGTGGAGGCGGTGATTCTGGCCGGTCTGATTACGGAAGCCAGTCAGGGGTTCATTTATATCCGGCACGAGTATCACGAACAGATCGAAGCGTGTCGCGCCGAAATTCGACGAGCCGAGCAACTCGGCTTCTGCGGCGAAAACGCCATTTCACTGGGCCGTTCCTATCCGATATCAGTATTCGTTAGTCCGGGGGGTTACATTTGCGGCGAGCAGAGCGCGTTAATCGAGGCGATGTCGGACCGTCGCGGGGAACCGCGTAACATGCCGCCGAAGCTGGAGACGAACGGGCTGGCCGATTTGCCGACGTTGGTGAGCAACGTCGAAACGTTTGCCTGGGTTCCGTACATCATTCTGAACAGCGGGAAAAATTATGCCGAGCAGGGAGTGAATGGCTGGAAAGGGCGGCGGTTGTTTTCCATCTCCGGCGATGTGAACCGGCCCGGCGTTTATGAAGTGCCGATGGGACTGACGCTGCGCGAGCTGATCTACGGGGAAAATTATTGCCAGGGAATTATTGGGAACAAGAAACTCAAGGCGTTTGCGCCCTCGGGCCCTTCAGGTGGATTTATTCCGGCGCGGTTAGGCGCAAACAAGGGTCTTCCCCGAAATCATTTGGAAAACAGAAGCTGGCAGGAACTGGCGGGGCGTCGCCGATTCAATCCCGCCGCGACCGATCTCGATATTCTCGATCTGGAACTTGAATTGAACCTGTTTCGCGCGCTGAGTCCGACCCAGGCGCTGGGCGCCGGGCTGGTCGTTTACGCCGAGGACCGCGACATGGCGGAGCAGGCGGTGAATTCGGTGGAATTTTTCCGGAATGAATCATGCGGTAAATGCGTGCCCTGCCGGTTGGGTTCCCAAAAACTGGTTTCACTGGGGACCAACCTGGTTAACGGCCAGATCGGGGAAAAAGCGTGGAAGCAGGAAGTCTTTCCGTTGATGAAAGAGATGGGGGATGCGATCCAGATGGCTTCGATTTGCGGCCTGGGCCGATCGGTGCCGGTGCCGCTAACGACGGTGGCGGCATTTTTTGAAGAGGACGTGAATAAACATTTGGGAAATGGAAACGGAGAAGTGCGGGTTATAAAAAGATGAAGAAGCAAACGCCGAACGCCGAAGTCAGAACAACAATTTCAACGTTCCATTCGACAGGCTCAGAATCTTCGGCGCTCAATGGAAGAAGGGGGTTGTTGGACATTCTGTCGCCCCTGCCGGGGCTTGAGATTTTTTTATCTAAGGTCCGGTGGTTTGCACCACCGGCTAATTTCTGTTGTGCCTTCGGCACTCGTCGACGCCGAACGCCGAAGTCAGAAGAAGAATTTCAACGCCCCATTCGACAGACTCACGGCCTTCGGCAACCCCCAACCCATTCGACAGGCTCAGAACGTTTGCCGCTGAATGGACGAAGGGTGTTGTTGGACGTTCTGCCGCCCCTGCCGGGCCTTCAGATTTTTTTATCTAAGGTCCGGTGGTTTGCACGACCGGCTAATTTCTATTGTGCCTTCGGCACTCCTCAACACCGAACATCGAACGCCGAATTAACGGTTCAACAGTTCAGCCATTCAACGATTCAACGAGGCGAAGCCAGCCATGCCTTTTGATTCTGATTTTGTACCCGGGTTATTCGTCCGTGATGACGATGAAGGGTTGTTCAGTCGCGATATCAATGGCCAACTCGTTCGGTTGGATGCGCCGACCGAGTCCGATTACGAGAAGAACGTTACGGTGCAGATCGACGGCGTTCCGGTAACGGTCCCGTTAGCCGAGCCGTTAACCGATGCTAACGGCAACGTCGTGCTCGACATCGAGGGCAGGACCACCCCGCGCTACACCACCATCTATGATGCGGCGCGTAAATTGTACGTAGAGCAGCCCGGCGACGAACAAAAGATTCCGATCCCGGTGCTGTGTCATCAGCCGCACATGAAACCGGTGGCGGTTTGCCGGTTATGCGTAGTTCAAATCTACGGGCAGAAACGGGGAAAACGCGCGGCCGAACGCAAACTTTTGCCGGCGTGTCAGCACCAGGTCAAGGACGGCATGGAGGTCTTTACCATGAATGCCCCCGGCCCGGACGGGGATCGAGTGCGCCAGACCGTACGAGTGGTAACCGAACTTTTGGCGGCGGATCATCTTAAGCCAGCGAATCCGCCCGAGCTGGCGGAAGAACTTTCCCATTTTAACGAACTCCGCCAAATGACTGATCGGTGCAAGGCCGATCCGGTCCGGCTCAAAGACAGTCTGTTAATGAAGCCGCCACCCCCGGCGCGACCGCTGACCGGCCGGCGTGAAGCGGACGCGTCGTCGCCAGTGTTCCTGGTGGATCACGGCGCCTGTATTTTGTGCGATCGATGCATCCGCGCCTGTGACGACGTTAGGGAAAATCACGTAATCGGACGAACCGGCAAAGGCGCGAATGCCGGCATTAGTTTCGACCTCAATCTTCCGATGGGAGATTCGACCTGTGTGAAATGCGGCGAATGCATGGTCTCATGTCCGACCAGCGCGATCACGTTCAAGCCGGTGGCGCAAATTAAAATCAGGACTAACGGGCACCGGCGGCGCTCCGAAGTGCTTAGCGCCCGGGAGCTGACTTCGGATCCGATTTTCGCAGGAATTCCTCCGAAGTTTCTGCTGTGGCAACAAGGTCTGGTGATTCGCCGTCGCGTCCGGCGCGGGCAAGTGCTTTGTCGCCAGGGCGATCCGGGCAATACCGCGTTCATCATCCGCCGAGGCCGGCTTCATGTGACGGTTTATCCTCCAGTAGGACAAACCGGGGTGTCGTGGTTAGGCCGCCGCCGACCGGTTTTCGAAGCGGAACTGACACCAAAAGACCTGATTGTAGGTGAAATGGCGTGCCTGAGCGGCTCGCCCCGGGCGGCTAACGTGACCGCCCTGGAAGATGGGGAAGTGTGGGAGATTCGCCGCAATGTGCTCGATCGCCTGATGCGTCTACCGAGCCAGCGCAAACGATTTGAAACTGAGTATCGGGAACGTTCGCTCGATCTGGCGTTACAGAACACAAATCTCTTCAAAGGGATCGATCAGGACGAGTACCGGCGCATCGTCGATTTTCTGCGGGAGCGACTCTCGTTCGTTACCGTGCAGGCCGGCCAGACATTATTTGAGCACGGGCAGGTGGCTACTCATTTGTATTTCGTTAGGCTGGGACATGTGCGGGTGAGCGTTCCGCAGCACGGGCGTGAGGCGAAAGTCATCTCGTCAGGCCCCGGAACCATCCTGGGGGAGATCGGCCTGCTGGCGCTCCGTCCCGAGGATCCGCAAACCGTCGAGGAGTTGGATCGCGCGTTGAAACTGGCGCTGGACCGCGCCGGAGAAGATTTGTCCGGCGTGTTCCCGGCCGGAATGCGAACCGCCACTTGTTCAGCGTTAAACCATCTGGAGCTGGCGCAGCTTAGCCGCCCGGATTTTCTGCAAATGCTGCGGCAATTCGGAGTAATTCGTCGCCGCGTGCTGGAGCAATCGTTAGCGCGGGTGCGCAGTTCAACGATCGGGCACCGGGTTCTGGAAGAATACGTCGTTAACGGCCTCTACGAAGGCCAAAATATTCTGGTCCTGGACCTGGATAATTGCACCCGGTGCGACGCCTGCACCAAGGGCTGTATTGAGCGGCACGGCACCGCGACGCATGGAGTGCCGATCCCGCGTCTGCTCCGATCGGGCCCTCGTCTTGATAACTTCCTGATTGCGACGTCATGCCGGTCGTGCACCGATCCGCACTGCATGGTGGGATGTCCGGTAGATTCGATTCACCGGGGAAAACATCTTCAGATCGTTATTGAAGATCACTGCATTGGTTGCGGGTTATGCGCGGAGAATTGCCCGTATGGGAGCATTTTCATGATTCCTAACGAGCGGGGAACGATGGCGGTGCCGGCAGGCGGATACGTAGGCCGGCACGGCAATGTGGCCCAGCTTAAAGCGGCAAACTGCGATCTGTGTGATGCCCATGGGGAGCTGGCGTCGCCCGACCCGGCCTGCGTGGCGGCATGTCCGCATGATGCGGCGCATCGGTGGACCGGACCGGAGTTATTGGAGCGGGTAATGGAAGCGCACGCGCCGGATTTGGCAGCAGCAGGGGTGCGGGGCCGGATGAGCGCGGACTGAAGAATTGGTTAAATCGTTGAATCGTTAAACCGTTCCACTTGAGCACACTTTTAAAAGTGTGCTCAAGGGAAAGCGGCAAAGGGGAAGGGGGAACGCTGTAGGCGGGGCGCAGCCGTCGGACTAGTCAGACGGGTCCGACAAGTCCGACAAGAGAGTGGGAAAAGAGGGCGGTAAGGGGCGGAGGTCGTGGGCCGGGGTGCGTTTATACTTGCTGGAAATACCACATTTGCGATACAACTGAGATTCGGGGCCACGCCTCCACTGGCCCCCAGTTGTTCCCCATGCTTAAAGGTATTCTCCTTGCACTCGCCGTTGCCTGGCTCGCTGTGGTTCAACCGAATCTGCCCGGTAATCCCACCGCGAACACCAATCCTCTCTCCATCACCAGCGCCAACGGACCGAAACTTTCTGTGGATGCGGCTGCAACCCAAGTCCCGGAACCGAGTACTGTGATCTCACTGATTTTCGGCGTCGGTCTTCTGGGTGGCGTGCTGTTGCGGATTCGTTCACGCTAAACGGAAACTAAATCGCGCCGCTGGCGAATTCCGGGAAAGCGACTTGTTCTTGACGGCGAAACGCCGTTTTAAACAAAATGCGCACTATGAAACTACGCCCATCTTCATTAATCAGGGTTTGTTTGGGAATCGCTGCCATCATTTCAATCTGTAGCGCCGTGGCTCAGACGCAGAGTAGTTCGCCGAGTACCGCGCCCAGTCCAGTATTGCCGCCGGGGACCACCACCAGCACGAGCACCGGTAGTGCGACCGGCGGAACCACCAGTTCGACCACTACCACGGCCAGCGGCATGCCTAGCGAAGCCGAGATGATGAAGATGATGATGGAAATGTCGAAGCTGAATGACAATCACAAGCTTCTGACCAGCCTCGATGGCACCTGGAGTTTTACGACCAAGATGTGGATGAGCGGGGATCCGAGCAGTAAACCGGAGGAGTCAAAAGGGACAGCGGTTCGGAAATCAATCATGGGCGGACGATTCGTTACCATGGATGTGAACGGAAAATTCAAAATGCCGGATGAAACGGGCAAAATGAAAGAAATCGAATTCAAGGGGCACGGGCTCGACGCCTACGATAACGCCAAACAAAAATTCGTGAGTGCCTGGATCGATAACATGGGCACCGGCATCATGATGGCCGAAGGCACCTATGATCCCGCCACCAAGACTTTCACTTACACCGGCGAATATCAGATGGCTCCCGGGATGAAGCAGCAGATCCGCGAAGTGATTAAGCTCACCGACAAGGACCACATGGTGTTTGAGTGGTACGAAAATCGTGGCGGCACCGAAGCCAAGACGATGGAGATTAATTATACCCGTACGGGAAAGAAGTGATGCGGCTTCGAGCCGGACTGCATTTGGCTTCGCACGTTGAACGGTTGAATCGTTGAATCGGCCGGCCATTGGTACCGGCGCAGGTTAGGCCGCACTGTTGCTGAATGGCTTCGAGGGGCTGCTCTTCTGAGGGTGGTTTGTCCCGCGGCCCCGCGACCATGGCCATTGAGGTCCAGCCTGCGCACAAGGCTACGGCTCGGCGAGCATCGCCGCTACCGGCGCAGGTTAGGCTGCGCTTTTGCTGAATACTTCCAGCATCTGCTCCTCTGACGGCGGATTCAGAATGTTGGTGTCAGCGAATTGTTCCGCCTGCGGATAATCGCACGCGCGAATTTTCGCGGCGGCTTTCTCACGATCGTAATCGGTGCAGCGAAGCCTTACATCAGATCCGAGAAGCAGCCAGTAAGCGCCGGGTTTACCGAATGGCATACCCACGCTGCCGGCGTTGATGACACGGACGTTATCGACCCGGCGATCAAACTGCATATGGGTGTGACCGCATACGACAATGTCGGCGTCGACCCCACTGAGAATCGCTCGCAGCCGATCGTCGGACGAAAGCCGGGTAAAAATCTCAGTTTCGCTTTGCGGTGTGGCGTGACAAAAAAGGATTTTGCCTAACGACTTGGTAGCGACCGCGAGCGTCTTGGGCCAGACCCGCAAAACATTGTGATCCTCCGGTTCCAACTGGTTCGCCGTCCATTCGATCAGCGGCCAGACCTGTTCCGGGATTGCGGTCGGACGCTGACCGGACAGTTGCTGGAGGACCGCGACCTCGCCGTTGCCGTGAATGAAATCGATCGGGATCTCGCATTGCAACAGGCGGTGCAACGTTTCTCGGGGCATGGGCCCGGGAACAACGTCGCCGCCCACGATGATTCGATCGACTGAACTGTTCTGAATCTCAGTAAGGACGGCATCGAGCGCGGGAAGATTGCCATGAATGTCGTAGATTGCGGCGATGACTTCGGTCCGAGCCGGACTGGCATCTTGCTTCGTCACGTTGAAACGTTAAATCGTTAAATCGTGGTTGATCATGGCAGCCATCGTCAAATGCGAAGTTTGAATCCAACGGGATTTATTGAGTAAATGTAACCGTTCATGTCTTCTCGTGCAGATTTGCTGATCAAAGCGGCACAGAGGCTACGGGTAGGCGTGAATCAATTACGTTTCGCCGCACCGGTTGCCTACATCTATAATCCCCTCGATTACGCGTGGGCTGCCCATGAAATGTATTTGCGCCGGTTCGGCAGTAGTCCAAAACGGGTAATATTCCTGGGAATGAACCCTGGTCCGTTCGGAATGGCCCAGACCGGAATCCCTTTCGGCCAAATCGCTGCCGTTCGTGACTGGCTCCATTTCGAAATGGCGATTGGGCGGCCGAAAACGGAACACCCGAAGCGACCCGTTAGCGGGTTTGCCTGTTCGCGAAGCGAGATCAGCGGCGAACGGCTGTGGGGAATGTTCGCGAAACGGTTTGGTACTGCGCCGCGTTTTTTTGAGCAACATTTCGTCGCAAACTATTGTCCGCTCGCATTTATGGAAACCAGCGGACGCAACCGGACTCCGGATAAGCTGCCGCGCCCGGAGCGGGAGGCGCTTTTCGCGGTCTGCGATCGACACCTTCGCGAAATCGCTCGCGCCTTAGAACCTGATTGGATCATTGGCGTCGGCGATTTTGCAGCTAATCGCGCGAAGGAAGTGTTCGAAAATGAATCGATTCGCGTAGGCAAAATTTTGCACCCGAGCCCGGCCTGTCCGGAATCAAACGTTGATTGGGCCGGAAAAGCGACCGCGCAATTGCGGAAACTTGGGGTGTGGCCATAGTGCCGACCCGAGTTCCAAGTCCGCTGATCACGGCGACCGGGCGCTGACGGCAGTGTTTTCTCTCGCCCCTCCGGGGCTTGGAATCTTGAGAGATCGTTTACCGGTGGGTTAGCACCACCGGCTAATATCTTATGTGCCTCCGGCACGTTGGGCAGATCGTTCAAGTTAGGGATGATACCCGATTGAGTGCCGTTAGGCACGACAAAAATTAGCCGGTGGTGCGAACCACCGGTACCAATTCACCTAAGAAGATTCCGCCCCGGCAGGGGCGGGAGGAAAGGAGGTTTGCCTTTTGGATATCTTCTCACCGAAGGTGAGATTCTAACGTCGCTGTTGACTGACTAACAACGGCGGCAAATCCACCAGCGCGGGAGATGCTGTCACTTCAACCAGTCCGGCGGCTGCGGTCTTAAGCTGCTGCCAGCGCTCTATCGGATAATCCGGTGCGGCAATGATGTGCCGCAACAGACTGCGCCATTCGATGAGCGCGCGCTCGATGTCACCGTGTCGTAGCAAGTCGCTCGTTAGTTTATGGCGCGATCGCGGATCGGCTACCAGTTCGTGCACTACCTCGGATGCGCCGGCACCGTAATGAACCGGCACGCCCATCACCAGATATCCCGGATAATCGGCGCGCCCATATACCCGCTGGCACAGAATTCCGAGGCGGCCGCCCATCGGCGCATCTTCACCGGCGAACCGGGGACCGGCGCGGATATTCGCCAGATCATAAACCAGATCCGCGACCGGATAGGTTTCATCTTCGAGGGCAGCGGCAACGGCCAGTCCTTCGCCGCCGTGAAAGAACGAGAAAACCAGTCCGCGCGTCGTCGGTGTGCCGTCAGCTTCGACCAGTCCGAGTTGACGCCAGGCGTAGGCCGGCGAATTCACAATCGCCACCGCGCCATCGAACTCGAGTTGGTCGCAGGTGCGGCAAACTTCCGGGATATTTTGCCGCTGGGGCGGATCCATCAGCGGTTTACCTAACGAATCGATGCAGGCGGAAGTTTCGGTGGCCGAATAATCGATCCTGACTGAAATGGTCGATCCGCGGGTCACGTATTCAATGGGAGCACCGGGATGCAGCAATCGTTCAATTGCCGGCTTGGTAACGTTTTCGAAA
>DATFCK010000420.1:0-7169 GCA_035253185.1 Chthoniobacterales bacterium
TCTTCGTGTTCGAATTCCGCGAATGCCGCGACCATTCTCTCATCGCTTTTTCCGGAAACGATCTGATCCCGGAACCACATTGACCACCGTTCCACCCGCTCGCGCAACGCGTCGAGGTGATCATCGATTGAATCGATCACCCGCCCGAAGTGTGGCAGGTAAAGCGTTTGGGGACGAAGCGCGCGAATTTTTTCGATCGAAGCCACCCAGGATTCAATGTGGAGCTCAGGCGGCACGAACGGGGGCACCGGCGGACCACTGCCGATTCGCACTCCGGCAACGTCTCCGCCGAATACCGCATCATTCCAGTGATAGACATGATGATGACTGGCATGACCCGGTGTCTCAACCGCCCGGATATCGACGTTTCCAACGCGAACAATTTCGGCGTCGGTCAAGACGCGCACGTCGGTTTGCGGAACTGGAGCAATGTGACCCCATAAGCGTTCCATCTCAGATCCGAAAATACGCGTCGCCGATTCGACCAATCGGGACGGATCGATCAGGTGGGGAGCTCCGCGGGGGTGGACATAAATAGTGGCGCCAGTTTCGGCGAAACGAAAAGCCGCGCCGGCGTGATCAAAGTGAATATGACTTAAAAACACGTGGCGCACATCGCCGGTATCAATTCCCAACCTTTCCAAACCGATTGCCACATTTTGGAAGGTGGATTCAGGGCCGGTATCGAAGAGAACAACCCCGTCGTTCGTTTCGAGCGCGGTAGCGGCAATAATTCCGGTATGACCCAGGTGCCGGGTATCGATGATGTGAGGTTGCAAGACGAGCTACACAAAACCGAAACCCGAGACATGCAACGCCGAAATACCAAGCGACGGGTCACCTGAACGCATTGCCAGTCGCAGGCGCGAATATTGGTTGCACCCCAGCCGGTTGCGCATGTTATTTGCTGCGAACTGGCTACATGAATTCGTTGCGCTCGCCAGTCAGCCAACTCGTGAAACGACTCGCGGTGATCGCGCTAGTCATTCTGGCGGTCGTTAGGCCGGAAGATTCCGCGGCGGCATCCGACTCCGCGCGAGTGACCAAAATTGTCCGCGATGTAAAACTGCTGCCCGAGGGAGCCAAGGCCCAGCCCGCGTCGTTGAACGATTCGGTCAAATCCGATACCGGAGTCCGCACCGGAGATCGCTCCCGATCGGAACTGACGTTTACTGACCTAACGATTGAGCGCCTCGGAGCAAATACGCTCTTTCATTTCAAGAAAGCCGGCCGGGTGGTGGAACTGGAAAGCGGCTCAATGCTGCTCCGCATACCCAAAAATTCCGGAGGCGCCCAGATGCAAACCAAGGCCGTCACCGTCGGTGTTTCCGGTACGACGCTCATTCTTGAAACGACGTCGGCCGGACGTAATAAGCTCTACGTTTTGGAAGGATCAGCCCGGCTGGCGTTGCGACGTCATCCTCGTGAATCGGTGAACCTGCGAGGCGGACAAATGGAGGATGTCCCCGCCGGTGCCACCAAACTGCCGCCCCCAATGAACTTTAATGTGAACGACGTCATGCAAAAGCATCCGTTGATCACCGATTTTCCGCCGTTGCCGAGCCGCGATCTGATTTATGCGAACGCCGGGGATAGACCGATAAAGGGACAGCCGGTAAGTGGCGGACCAATGATCGTCCCACCAGTTATTGGGCCGATCCTGGGCGGTGCCGGTGTCGCGATTGGGCCGGGGCCAATCGGTGGCGGAACTGGTCGAGGTACGCGGGGAGTGCGACGACCGACGAATCGCGATGGAACCGGCGGACAGACCACAGCAGTAAACTCAGACGGTTCGTTAACTGGTTATCCCACCACCGGGCCTAACCGCACCCCGACTAAACAGACGCAAAAGCGCAAACCAAAGGGTCGTTAGCTGCGCAGTGTAGACGCGACCGCTGGTGGCGTCGGCTTTTCGGAAAGCGACGGGACGTCGCTTCTACGATTCAATCTCGCTGCTAATGCATACCCCCATCGATAGCTGCGCAGTGTAGACGCGACCGCTGGTGGCGTGCGGTTTGCCGGTAAGCGACGGGACGTCGCTTCTACGATTCAATCTCGCTGCTAATGCGTAACCTCATCGATAGCTGCGCAGTGTGGACGCGACCGCTGGTCGCGTGGGTTTCCCGGCAAAGCGACGGGACGTCGCTTCTACTATCCCGTTCACTTTGCCTTTTCCAAGTTAGGCAAAAACGCCGTGAGCAATCCAATTAACGGCAGGTACGAGCAAATCTGGAAAACAAAATCAATACCGTAATGATCGGCCAGACTGCCTAACACCGCCGAGCCGATCCCGCCCATCCCAAACGCCAGACCGAAAAACAGACCGGCCATCAAGCCAACGTTACCCGGAATCAGTTCCTGGGCGTACACCAGAATGGCGGAGAACGCCGACGACAGGATGACTCCAATGATCGCACTCAAAACACCACACCAGAACAAATTCGCGTAAGGCAGTGCCAGGGCGAATGGCGCCACCCCCAGGATCGACACCCAAATCACCAGCTTTCGCCCGAACCGGTCCCCCACCGGTCCACCGAGAAACGTGCCGGCCGCGATCGCGAACAGAAAAACAAAGAGGTACAGCTGCGCCGATTTCACCGGAACGGCGAACTTGGCGATGAGGAAGAACGTGAAATAACTCACCATGCAGGCGAGATAAAAATATTTCGAAAACACGAGCGTGATCAGAATCGCCAGGGAAAAGTTTCGACGCCTCGACGAAACAATGGAGGTACGGGCATCAGCATCCGCGGTGGCTGCTTTTGGGTGATCGCGTTTCGCCAGCGTGGTCTGATACCAGCGTCCGACGGTGATGAGTAACACGATCCCCACCAGGGCCAGGGCCGAAAACCAAATTACTGCGGGTTGACCGCGGCTAACGACGATCAAGGCGGCTAATAACGGGCCGAGCGAGCTGCCGGCGTTGCCGCCTACTTGGAACAACGATTGCGCGAAACCGTGTTTACCGCCCGAGCTGAGATGGGCGACGCGCGACGCTTCCGGATGAAAAACAGACGAGCCGATCCCAACCAGCCCAACCGCCAGCAGCAGCCACGAGAAGCTGGTTGCAACCGCCAGGAGGATCACGCCCGCCATGGTAAATGTCATTCCGGCCGCGAGAGCGAAAGGTTGCGGCCGCCGATCGGTGTAAAATCCCACGAAAGGCTGAAGAATCGAGGCCGTGAGTTGATTCGTTAGGGTGATCAAACCGATATGCCAGAAATCAAGACGTAGTGAGTTTTTGAGGATGGGATAAAGAGCCGGGATCAACGATTGCAGGGTATCGTTGATAAGGTGAGCCACACTGAGCCCGGCCAGAACAGTCAGCACCGGCGCAGGCCGCGGCGCGGGAAGCTGATCACTACAGGGAACGGATGGTCCTACCGCCGGCGCTTCAACTCGTTCCTGCATTGGACAGCAATTGAGCACATCTGCCGCAGCGGTCTAATAAGCGCCACGAACGAATTTGGTCGCGGCGATTGACCCCAATCGCCATGAATTACGGGGGCTGATTCCCTTGGCTCCCGCTTTCCGACCATGGCGGTTCGGTGAACCGCCGCTACCCTTTGATCAGGACATCGGGTAGCGATTGACCCCGATCGCCATGGATTATGGAGGCTGATTCCACGGCTCCCGCTTGCCGACCATGGCGGTTCGGTGAACCGCCGCTACCGTTCGATCACGACATCGGGTAGCGGCGATTGACCCCAATCGCCATGGATTACGAGGGGCTGATTCCCATGGCTCCCGCTTTCCGACCATGGCGGTTCGGTGAACCGCCGCTACCTCCGCGCGATCACCACCTTCTTCACATAAAGTTAACGGTGACATTAGGGCACAATGCCAGTTGGTGGATGTCGTACAGGTTTCCGGGGAGCACAGGCTGCCAGCCTGTTGTTGCCGGCAGCTTGCCGGCAAATCTTTGAAGATCGTCTCGGCACGGCGGCCGAGACCAGCAGGCTGGCAGCCTGCGGTCCCCGATCCAAAGAAAAGCCTCTCGCGAGGTGCACTGCCTGTATTTGACATTCCAAACCCGCAGCCGCAGGGAACTCTCATGATCCCCACCAAGGGATATGCGGCCTACGCTGCGACCGAACCTCTGAAACCGTTTTCGTTTGAACGCCGTGATCCTCTGCCTAACGACGTTCAAATCGAGATTTTGTTCTGCGGGGTGTGTCACTCCGACATCCATACCGCTCGCGATGAGTGGAATGGTACAACTTTCCCATGCCTGCCGGGCCATGAAATTGTGGGGCGCGTCGTCAAAACCGGTCGCGCGGTCAGGGCATTCAGAGAAGGCGATCTGGCCGCGGTCGGCTGCATGGTGGATTCCTGTCGCGCGTGTCCAGCCTGCGAAAAAGGGCTGGAACAGTACTGTGACGGCGTGGTTTTCACCTACAACAGCAAAGATAAACACACCGGCGGGATAACCTACGGCGGATATTCCAAAAGTATTGTGGTCGATCAGGACTTCGTGCTCCGAGTACCGCTCAATCTCGATCCGGCAGCAACTGCTCCCCTCCTTTGTGCCGGCATAACGACATATTCGCCGCTCCGGCACTGGAAAGTCCGCGCCGGCCATAAGGTCGGAGTCGTTGGGCTCGGCGGCCTTGGACACATGGCAATCAAGTTCGCTCATGCCTTCGGAGCTCACGTCGTTCTCTTCACCACCTCTGCCGGCAAGATCGCCGACGCCAAACGTCTGGGAGCAGCCGAGGTAGTGATGTCACGCGATCAGGATGAAATCGAAAAGCACTCCAAAACTTTCGACTTCATTCTGGATACCGTTTCGGCCGACCACGACCTCAAGACCTATCTCGATTTGTTGAAGCGCGATGGAACATTGGTGTTGGTGGGTTTGCCCCCGGAACCCGTCTCATTGGATGTGTTTCCGCTCATCAGGCGCCGGCGAAGACTGGCCGGGTCATTGATCGGTGGCATACCGGAGACGCAGGAGATGCTTGATTTTTGTGGTCAACGCGGCATTGCCTGCGACATCGAAAAAATCGGGATCGATCAGGTTAACGAAGCTTACGAGAGAATCCTAAAAGGCGACGTGAAATACCGGTTCGTCATCGACATGGCGACGCTCGGCTGAAGCGGAGTACGTTGTACCGTTAAATCGTTAAATCGTTAAACCGTTGAACCGTTGAACCGTTGAAGCGTTGAAGCGTTGAAGCGTTAAATCGTTGAATCGTTGAATCGTTAAACCGTTGAATCGTTGAAGCGTTAAACCGTTGAATCGTTAAAGCGTTGAAGCGTTGAAGCGGCCCGATGATGGGCGAATTGAATGGCACGCAGGGTGGATCGGCCCCTTCCGCGGGCGATGGTAAGCCAAGAGCGGCAAAGCCGCTCATGTCACTAAACGCTTCAACCCTCCGTTCCGCGCCTACGGCGAACCGGCGCGGTTAGGCCACGGCGGAGGCGGCGGAATTTCGTAGCGCTTCGTCTTCAGCTCTTCCAGGATAACCTGCAGCCCTTTTTCTAGCTGTTGATCTTCGCCTTTGAATTCCTTGCCCGGGTCATTGTCGACTACGATGTCGGGATCCACACCATGACTCTCGATTACCCATTCTTTTCCGTCCTTCGAATAAGGCGCAAACTCCGGTTTGAACAGCTGACCGCCGTCCACAAACGGCAACGACGATCGAATACCGACGACCCCACCCCAGCTTCGCTTCCCTATCGTCTTGCCCAGGCCCAGGGTTTTGAACCGATATGGAAAGATGTCGCCGTCCGATGCCGAAAATTCATCCATCAATGTGACCATGGGCCCCATGAATGTATCGTTCGGGTCCGGCTGCGGCATGCCGTTGCGGGCGATTCCAATCATCACAAAGGCGCGACGCAACCGCTCAATGACCAACGGCGAAACGAATCCACCGCCGTTTCCTCGGACGTCAACAATCAGCGCCTTCTTCCGAATCTGCGGGAAGTAAAGTTTGGTGAACTGATTCAATCCCGGCCTTCCCATATCGGGAATGTGAATGTAGCCGACTTCGCCGTTAGTGCGTTTACTGATCTCAGCGATGTTTTTCTCCACCCACGCCTGATAGTGCAGCGGTGAATCATCGGCCGTCGGCACCACCGTCACATCTCTTGCGCCATCGTCAGTCGGTTTGGAGTTTACCCGCAGGATCACCTGTTTGTCGGCCGTCCCGATTAACGCTTCATTCAAATTCGCCAGCGAAGAGACTGGCGTGCCGTTAACGGCGAGAATGAAATCTCCCGGCTTTACATTCACGCCCACCGCGGTCAGAGGTGAACGCGTTTCCTTGTTCCAATTTTCGCCCGGTAAAATCCGGTCAATCCGATAGGCGCGACTGGCCGGATCCCGCGAAACCTCCGCGCCTAACAATCCCAGCTTGATTCGCGGTGTCTCGGGGCGTTCACCCCCGCCGACGTAGGCATGACCATTATTGAGTTCCCCGATCAACTCGCCCAGCAAATAGGTAAGGTCGTTGCGATGATTCACAAACGGGAGCAACGCGCCATACTTGTCGCGCTGCGCTTTCCAGTCCACGCCGTTCATATTGGGCGCGTAAAAGAAGTCGCGCATTTGCCGCCAGGCTTCGAAATAGATCTGCTTCCATTCAGCTTGCCGGTCGACCTGCATGTCGAGACCGGACACTTTCATTTCATGGTCCTTGGTCTCGATTTTGTCCTTGGGCAGATCGATGATGGCGTAGTCCTTCTTGATCTTCACCAGCATCTTCTTGCCGTCCTGGCTGATTTGATACCGGTTGACGTCGCCAATGACAGTCTCCTTGCGATCTTCGAGACTGTAACTGCACAAATGCCACACTTGGTCGTCACCGTCGCCGCCACCGTCGTCATCCCCCTTCTCGTCCCCGACGGTTCGTCGTTGATAAAAGATGCGGTCATCGACTAACCGCAGATTGGTGTAGTTACCCGGAGTAATTTCCAATCCCACGATCCGGTTTTGAATACCGTCGAGATCGACCTTTACCGTCACCGGAGGTTTCGGCTTACTGTCCTTGCTGTCGGTCTTCTTGTCCTGCGGACTGGCTTTATCGTCTTTTTTGTCCCCCGAACTTTTTTCTTTTTCTTTTTCCTTCTCTTTTTCCTTTTCCTTTTCGCGTTTCTTCCCGACTTCATCGCTGCGCGGCGCAGTCGGCGATTCGGTGTCCTTCGAAAGCGTGATCATA
>DATFCK010000421.1:0-6161 GCA_035253185.1 Chthoniobacterales bacterium
CGTAGCTTCCGGTCAGCACAGCCTGGCGCGATTTCAATTCCTCGCCCTTTACCGGTTCGTCGACCAGACGCTTCATTTCGGCAATCAGGAGCCTGGCTACTTCGGCGGCGGATTCGTTTTTGGTCTGGGCCAGCGCGCTGAACGGCCCCACCTGGCGTCTGACATCCAGTGAGCTGTGCGCCCCATAGCTCAGCCCCCGCTTGATGCGAATCTCGCGGTTCAATCGCGAAACGAACCCGTTGCCTAACGCCGCGTTGGTGACAATACCGGCATAATAATCGGGCGAATCACGCTTGATCCCGGGTTTCGCCACACCGACCGCTGCCTGACCGGCCTGCGGCATGTCGATCACCACGTTGCGCGGCTTCCAGTCCGAACCGGCCGCCGAACTCTTGTTCGATTCCCCGGTTGCTTTCCAAGCACCAAAATATTTTTCAGCGTAAGCCTTGGCCTGGTCGAGACTGATGTCGCCGACCATCACCAGCGCGGCATTCGAGGGCGAGTAATGCGCTTTATAGAACGAGGCGATATCGTCGCGTTTCAGTTTTTGAACGCTTTCGATATTTCCGGCCGCGGCGTGACCATAGTCGCCTTCGCCAAACACAACCCGCTCGGCTACGTAACTCGCAACCGCGCCAGGTTGCTGCATGGCCACGCGCAAACCGTCGAGGCGCTGTTTACGTACCCGCTCAATCTCTTCCTCCTTAAACGTCGGATGTAAAACAACGTCAGCCAAAATGGTTAGGCCAATATCGAGCTTGTTTGACATGATCAAGAGCGATGCGTTGGACGCATCCCAGCCCGCGCCCGACGAGATGTCGCCCCCGAGCGATTCAATGGCTTCGGCGATTTGCGGCGCTGACATCGATTCGGTCCCCTTGGTAAGCAGGGTGCCGGTCATGCTGGCCGTGCCAGCCAGGCCCGGAGCATCAGCCTCCGCTCCAGTACAGATTACGACCTGCGCTGCTACCAATGGTAGATCCGGACGCTGCGCAACGATGACGCGCAATCCGTTATCCAGTCTGGTTTCGGCCGGCTGCGCGAATTGAGGCTGGGCCGGCGCGGCCGGCGGCGGAGGCGTGTCAACGCCGCCGATCGCCAACACTGAGGAAAAGGCGATTACCAGCAGCGACCCACAAAACGCAATCCGAGAAGCGATCGGCATGACGAAATCCGATTGTCGAAATCCGAATGAATGATGTCGAGTTCCCGCTGCGTTATGTAGCGATGTGATTTGTGGTTTTCTCGGCATTCGTCATTCGTGCTTCGTCATTGCCGCCGCCGTCTTTGGCGCGGCCGGACTGTATTCCACCACCACGCGTTTTTTGCCCGCGATGTACTTGTTAAGCGCGGCTTTGATCTGGTCGGCCGTCACCGCCTGAATCCTGGCCAACTCCTGATTGGCGTGTTGCGCGTTGCCATACATGACCGCGGCTTCGCCGATCGCGCTGGCCTTTCCGTTAGCCGTCTGCAGCTCACGCAGCTTGCTGGTGAGATACTGATTCTTGGCCTTATTCAACTCGTCTTCGGTAACCCCATCCTTCAGTACCTTTTGGATCTCCGCGTCCAGAGCCTTCTCGGCGTCGCCAACCGATTTTCCGCTGGCAAGTATTACCCGGAAATTCAGGAGCCCGAGGTCTTTTCGAAGATCCACATCAAATCCGACCCGAGTAGCGATCTGCTGCTCATAAATCAGGGATTGATACAGCCGCGAGGATTCTCCACCCGATAAAATGGTGTCGGCTAACGACAATGCGTAACTATCTTCACTGCGGATCGATGGCGCGAGAAAAGTTACCGCCACCGCCGGCAAGGGCGCCTTCGCACTGGCAATCGTTTTGCGAGCGTCCTGTTTGCGGGCCGGCTCGGTAACCGTTACCCGCGGTATTTTAGTGGAGGGTTTCTTTACCGCGCCGAAATATTTCTTCACCCATGCTTCCAACTCGTTAGGTTTGAAATCACCCGCTACCACCAGAGTAGCATTGTCCGGCCGATAAAATGTGGAATGGAATGCCCGAACCTCGGCGAGCTTCGACGCATCCAATTCGGCAATGTTGCCGATCCCGGGCCGCTGATAAGGATGCTTGGAGAACGAATTTTGTTCGATGGCCAGAAAAAACTCGCCATACGGATTCGCCAGAACACGCTGCCGATATTCCTCCTTCACCACATCGCGTTCCGACGCGAAATTCGCGTCGTTAAGCGCGAGCGACGACATCCGTTCCGCTTCCGCCCATAAAATTGGTTCCAGGTAGTTGGATGGAATTACTTCGTGATAAACCGTCACATCGGGCGCGGTGTAAGCGTTATTCTGACCCCCGATGTTCTCGGTGAGATTTTCGAATGTTTCCGGCTTCAGGTGGTCGTTGCCTTTAAACATCATGTGCTCGAACAGATGAGCGAAACCGCTGCGACCATTCGGGTCGTCCTTTGATCCCACGTGATACCAAACCTGGACCGCAACAGTTGGGCTGGAATGATCTTCCACCGAGTAGACCTGGAGTCCGTTATCCAGCGTGAGATGTTTAATGGCCAGGGGCTGGACCGTTACCGCTGGCGAGGGCGCCGGCGTCTGCGCCATTGTCGCTATGACGCCGGCAAGCAATGCTCCAAGGGTAAGCCAGATAGATTTCACAAATAGTGAGCGGCGAATTTAGCAGCAGTAAAGGCGCGGAAAAGCAGTGTTTCACGCTTTTGACAATTTAACTGGCTGAACGTTGAGGTCAGACCAAACTAATCTGCGACATGTCCGCTAACGCCGGCGATACCAGGCCTGTAGCGTCGGTCTACATCTCACGCCGTAGCTGCGAAGGCGGATGACCGTCGCACGATTTTGTCGGGATATCGGCAGTTTGCAACAGCACCGACGCGGGCAGTGATTATTTGAGTTTAAACTCCGCATCGAAGCCCGACCAATTCGCGACGGTCGTAGACCGCCGCTACAAATTCAGCGCATTCCGCTGTCGCAAGTCCAATCGACTCGGGTGATCGCGCCGGCGGTAACCGTCGCTTCAAATGTGCAGCCCCCGAGGCGCCGCCTTTGCTTGGTCGTGATTTGATAACGCCCCGCCGGTAGCATCAACCGAAAATGGCCTTGAGCGTCAGTTGTGAATGGCGTCTGCGTCCCCTTCTCGTCGGTGGCAACAAACTCCGCATTCGCCATGGGCTTGGAGTTCGGGACGCCGGGTTTGATCGGTCCTCCCCGAATCGGACTGATTGAGATGGTTCCTTCGATACCGGTGGGCACGGAATATAATGTTTTGTCGGGTGGCGATTGAGCAACTGCGTACAGCACAAACACCAGCATCCCCATCAAAATCAGCCAGTGGCAATGGATTAGTTTGGTCCGCATTTACAAAGCCTTCACTCGATAAAATCTTGCGCCAGCGCCGACATTATCACTCTTACTGGCAGTAGTGCCGTTAGCCGTGACGTCGCCTGGCAGGTCCATCCAGTTTGAATCGGTTAGCGACATTTTCAATTGCACCCGGTAAGCAACATTGTGAATCGCGCGCCAGGTCAATGTGAAAACGCCATTCGTTAGCTCAACATTTGAAATTGGCGGCGGAATCAGCACTCCGGTAAATTTCCGAACCATACCATCGCTCTTGCTCAAAAGATAAAGTTCACCGTCGCCGCCGAGGGCCAGCCTGATATCAGCCCGGCCACATCCGTAGGGAATGCCCTCGGGGTCATTTCCGCCGGTGTTCAATCCTCCGCAACCGCCAGGCAATGCGTCACCCGAAGTGCCTCCTCGCTGATGATATCGGCTCGAAAGGATGTCGAACACGCGCCGTTTAACACCGTTGAACACCACCTGCAGTTCATGAGCTTGGGCTACACTGGTCCGATTGTTATCGTCTGCGGTCAGCATGTCCGCGAAATCGGCGTAAAACAAGCGACCGGTAGTGATATCGCCGAATAAATATTTTCCGTAGAGCGCCGGCATCAGCGAACCGCGATAAACAAATCCGCTGGTAATCGCGTCACCATCACGGTGACCGTAATTTGCAACCGGGTAAACTGGGGTGATGGGATCGGCCAGGCCATTCACCAGCACGGTGTCATTCGAGGGAAATGGGGTGCCGGCCTGACTGTTGGTTTTACCATTAGTATTGGGATCGCTGGTGACGAAAAGTTGCTCGGTGCCTTCCCGCTCGGCGTAACCGTAATTGGCACCGGGATGGATGACATTGATCTCTTCCCACGAATACAAGCCGATATCATTCGCGACTAACGAGTTCGTAAATGAATCCCAGCTTAACCGGTGCGGATTGCGGAAGCCGTAGGCGTAAATTTCCTTTTTCAGATTCGCTAGGGTAAGCGACACGAACGGGTTTGGAGCCGAGCCACCAGTCGGAATACGATAACGACCATTGGGCCCGATCGTGCTGGTATCAGGGCGCAGGTTCAGGTCGGGCGTGATTCGTAAAACCTTTCCGTGAAGTGTATCCAGCCGTTGCGGGGTTGGATGCTGGGCGCCGGGCGTTTCACCTGCTCCTCCGTCGCCGCTCGCAATGTAGAGATTACGATAGTCTTCGTCACCCGGCTGGGCGACCGGATTGAAGATCAAATCGCCGAGCGGATGAACGACATCATTAAAGCCGACTCGCAATAGTTCGCGGGCAGTGCCTTCGAACGTGGTGTTGCTGATATTCGTGTCAGTCCATTCCACCAGAACGGCTTCACGGGCGACAGATCCAGCCGGAGGATTAACCGGCGCAGTCGTGGTATAACCGGATGCGTCGAACCCCGGCAAATGAGTGCTGGTCGGAACGGTCGAGCCCGGTTTAGCCGGATCTTCAGTGTGCACGGTGTAAAACTTTCCGTTGGACGCGTAATCCGGATCGAATGCGAACGTGACCAGTCCGCCCGAATAACCGGGATCATTATCGAACTTCAGGAATACTTCCTCGAAATTGATGTAGGCGGTGAAACCTTTGGTAGCTTTGTCGAGGATGTAGAGGTTCCGGTTTAAGTCGTTAACGAACAACCTTTCGATTGCGCCAGGAGAGCCAGCTGGCTCCGATCGGAGAAAATTCGCCCGACCTAACTGCCCGCTGAAGTTAATCGGAGGCGGATAAGTGGTGGTCGTCCGGCTGGATAACGGCAGACTGGCATATTCTTCGATGGAGACGGCGGTACCATCCTTGGCGATTTGAGGGGCGGCGGGATATTGGGCGTTGACCACACGCCACCCGAGCCAAAAGGAGAGCGCAATCAATGGACGCAGAGCAGCAAGGCGAGGCGGGCGCATGAAGGAGACAAACGTTCAACCCCCAACGCTCAACGTCCAACGCTCAATGAAGTGGGCCTGACTGGGCTCGAACCAGTGACCCTGCGCTTATCAAGCGCATGCTCTAACCAACTGAGCTACAGGCCCGGTTGTTCGCTGAGCGCGAACGGGAAGAGAATAGTGATAGGTGTTAAGCGATTGGTCAAGGGGAGGCTGGTTGTGAAAGGTTGAATCGCTAAAGCCCTGCCGACGTGTAAGGATGAGCGCGGTAGTGCCATCGCTCCTTCGATTCCTGGTTTTCTACCTTTATATTGGAAGAGTACGCAGCCATCGCTCCGAATGCGACATCGTCCGGGAAGCACGTCCCGTCTCGGGCGTCTGGTCAAAGCGTCTCGCTTTGAATAAAATTTCAAGATTGTTTCGGCGAGACACCGAAACCAACACACGAGACGTGTGCGCTCCCCAATCGGAATCACCGGGAGGCGGCCGATGCCACCGTCCGCATTCGCGAAAACATCATGCAGATCGCGATTGCCAGCGCGATTCCCACGCAATCAATCATTACATCGTGCATGGTTGCTGTCCGCGTCGGCACGAATGATTGGTGAAATTCGTCCGTGGCGGCGAAACAGCTCGCGACCACGAATGTGCCCAGCGCGATCGTCGTTCGCGATAACGTAGTGAAAGTTCCGCGCAGCGCTCGCCACAACAACGCGGCCAGAATGGCGTATTCGGTAATGTGCCCAAGTTTCCGAAATACCAGGTGGATGACGGCGAGGGTTTGGCCCGACATGGAAGGGTCTAACCACAACAGAAAGGGAATGAGAAAACGGGAGGTTTGCGTCGCCGATAACATGTCGGACGATCCGGCGAAAATCAGCAGCATCCAGAGTATGACTGGCATCCAGCGTGTGACGAAAGTGCG
>DATFCK010000422.1:0-6712 GCA_035253185.1 Chthoniobacterales bacterium
TCGATGGTGAAATAATCGTTCGCGCCGACGAACTGCCCATCATAGGTCGCGTGCAACATGATCCCCGCTTCACCCGAAGGAGTGTCCGCCGCCGACAAATCGATCGGTGCGGAACTGCTCCCGAGCGTGGCCAGGCTCGCATTCTTAAACGGTTGGGCGGCCAGGGTGGAAAATATTTGTTCTGCGAGGTGATTGGCTCTCGTGTCTTTTGCGGCGGTGCGTCCGGAGGTGAGACCAACCGGAATGACACCTATTACAGCCACCAGCGCGAAGGCGATTATACCGATCGCCACTACAATCTCCGCGAGACTGAAGCCCGATTTGCGATTGCCACCCGCAATCATTACATCCTTTGAGCGCGCCCGGTTAGTCTTGAAATCTCGATACTCTCGCTGAAATCGTTTGCGCTTGTTTTCTTATCGTTCCCGTCTTTGTCAACAAAACCTTCGAATACACCAATCTGAATTGTTCCGGTCGTGGTCGTCGCGTCCCTGGTCGTGGCGGGATCGATTTCGCCAGTGGGTGTAAACTTTAAGAAGGGGAATTTGGCATTCGTGCCGCTGCCCAGCGGGGTGAATGGGAATTCCAGGGAATTCGCGAGATAATTCAAACTTCCGCTGCGAATGCTGATGCCTGTGGCCAGGTTTTGCCACGGAGTCATCTGCTTGATTGCGCCGGGCGTGGCGGAATCGTCTTCGAAGATTGCATACGAGCGGTAGGAGTAACGCTGAATGATCTCATCGCTGCCGCCGTCGATTTTGTCGGGGAAAACAATATAGGTTGCTTGTCCGTCTTTGATCGCCAGGGAGCGAGCTTTCTCAACTGCCCCTAACAATCCGCTCACGGCTCCTTTTCGACCACTCGATTTGGAAATCGAATTTACCGCCGGCACGAGTGCAACTACGAGGACTGTGATGATGGCGATGACTACCAACATCTCCAGGAGAGTGAAGCAATGCCGCCGCCAAGTTCTCCCCGAATTGAATTTCATTTCCAGGACCCGATCCCGCTTTTCTCCCAATTACCATCTTTCCCTATCGACCAAGTAATCACCCCGAGCGAAAGACTAAGCCCGGTGCCTTTTTCTCGAACTTTCCCGTTGTAGTCCGAATCGATACAAACCGAGTAGGCATGGCCCCAAGGATCAAGAAAGAGATATTCTTTGGAAGCTCCTTCCGGTTGGATTCCATACGCGCCATCCGCTTTTGCTGGCGGTGCTGAAAGGAACACGACCCCGCGTGGATTGTCCGCCTTCTTACTTTCCTCATTCTGCAAAATCTTGATCAGATCAGAGTTTGGCGGTGTTCCCTCACCATCATAGCTGTAAGTAAAGTCCTCGTTGAAACCTTGCGATGCCGCTGGCAACGGATACTTACCGTAGTCTGTGAAGTAAGCGTTAACCGCAGTCACCAACTGAGTCAGATCGTTCTTCACCTGAGCGATCCGGGCGCGGTTTTGTATGCCTTGGTAAGCGGGGAACGCGATGCCGACCAAAACTGCAATAATCGTGATAACGATAAGCAGCTCAATCAGCGTGAATCCGTCTCGACGTAAAGTTTCGACGCGCCGCGGCGCGGAGAGACGACGGCCTAACGATGGGGTGATTGACATGCCGGAGAATAGGCTCTTAGAGCCTAGGTAGCTGGTAGCTAGAAGTTAGCAGCTGAGGCTGGGGAACTGCAAGTCTGTACGCGCCTAAAGCGCGTCGGAGCTAGTAGATAGAAGCTCGGAGCTTGGGGGGGCGGGGAGCAGACGAGGACGGAGGACAGAGGACAGAGGACAGAGGACAGAGGACGGAGGACGGACAGAGGGCAGAGGGCAGAGGGCAGAGGACCAGACGGGGAAAATTGTCGGCCCGAACTTCGAACTTCTAGCTGCTAGCTTGGCTTTGCCCGCACCGCGAGCAAAGCTGAGAAATTCGCAAATTTAAGAGGGGAATCGGGTTACGTTTCTTCCTAGGGGCATGGTTTTAGCTTTTTAGCTCCAGCCGTGCTGGAACACACGCTCTCCGACGAGGAACATAACCAGATCGTCCAAACGATCGAGATGTTTGAGGCGATCACTCAAACACAGCCCGACGATTATCAATCGCTCGAGATCCTCAAGGAAGCCTACGGCAAAGTCGGCAAAAACGAAGACGCACTGAAGGTTTCACGGCGCCTGGCCGAAGCGTATTTCAACGTCGGTTCCTATACGCTCGCCATGCAGGAGTGTGAAGGCATCCTGGTGAAAGAGCCGAGCGCGCCGGACATCCTCGCCATGCTCGGCGATATCGAAACTCGGCTTCAGGCATCCGGGCACGCGCTTGTCACTGGTCAGGCCGGGTCCCTTACCGGCGCCGGCGGGGGGAATATGGACGGCTCCCTCATCGAACTGGACGGAACCAAGGAACGAAGAGCTTCGGAGCTGGCGGATCGCGGCGACAACCATCTCGCGAAATTTTTGATCGTACAGCAACTCTTCGGCGAAGAAGACGTAAAGGTGGCGCTCGACACCGTGGAGCGATCGAACAAAGACCTCAGTGGTCAGGCGCTGGCCGTTTCGCTGCTCGATTTTCTCTGCAAGGACAACGTTAAGACGCTCGAGAAAGTTCTTTCCGCGCTGATCGACCGCACCAAGTTCGCCTACGTTCCACTGGAATATTACGACATCGATCGGCAGCTCGCGCCGACGTTGCCGGAAAATCTAACTCTTGGCCGTCTGTTTGTCCCGTTCGATCTCGTTAGCCGGACAATGATGATTGCCTGCTGCAATCCGTTTGATGCAGCCGGGCGCGAAGCGGTTCAGCAATCGGTCGATTACACCGTGATGTGGTATTTGGCGCGCCCCTCCAGCATCGTCCGCAGTCTCCAAAACATTTACCGGCTCGATAGTCGCGCCTGAAGTCTTTGCCCTTTGCCCCTCAATGAGAAGTAAATCTTTCGGAGAACGCATCGCTGACGTGTTGATTGAGGAGGGCCTGCTCCTGCCCAATCAACTCGAGGAAGCAATCGCCATTCAGAAGAGCGAAGGCGGACGGCTGCTGAAAATCCTGACCGATAAGGATTTTGTCACCGAGCAGGACATGGCGTTCAGCATGGGGCGTTGCCTGAATACTCCGCCGGTCAATCTTTCCAAGCTCCGAATTCCGGAAGACATCATGGCGTTAGTCCCGCGCGACATGGCGGCGGCTAACAAGTTGGTACCGATCGCCCGGTTAAACGGAAAACTGTTCGTGGCCATGGCCGATCCGACCAACGTGCTGGCGGTCGACGACGTAAAACGCCGGGTGCAGTTGGAAGTGGTGCCAATGATCGCGACCGAACGCGACGTTAGCACAGCGCTCAGTGGCATACACGGTGGCGGCACCAACATGAGCCAGGTGTTGCGGCAGGTCGCAGAAGAAGCCGCCCAATCCGCCGAGAGCATCGAAGTCCAAAGCGCGAAACGGGAAGAGATCGACCTGGACCGGCTCGCCAGTGACAGCGAGGACGCCCCCGTCATCAAGATCGTTAATCTGATCCTGGCCCAGGCGGTAAAGGAGAAGGCTTCAGACATTCACATCGAGCCGTTCCAGAATTCTTTGAAATTGCGTTACCGCGTAGACGGCGAACTGATTCAGGCCGAATCACCGCCGAAGGCGCTGCAGTTAGCGATCACGTCGCGTATCAAAATCCTGGCCGGGTTGAACATCGCCGAGCGGCGCGTTCCACAGGACGGCCGTTTCCGCATCAAGGTGATGGGCAAGGAAGTCGACCTTCGTATTTCGATTCTGCCCACCGCGCACGGCGAGAAGATCGTGATCCGTATTCTCGATAAATCGTCGCTCAGCGCGACGATCGACCAGATGGGCATGGACACGTCCACGCTCGAGAAATTCAAGAAGGCGATCGATGCGCCCCACGGGATGATTCTGGTCACCGGTCCAACCGGATCGGGCAAGACGACCACGCTTTATTCGGTGCTGCACGAACTGAACAATCCGAACTACAACATCGTTACCGTCGAAGACCCGATTGAGTACGAAGTAGTCGGAATTAACCAGGTCGCGGTGCGCGCCGATATCGGCCTCGATTTCGCGTCCGCGCTGCGGTCGATCCTGCGGCAGGACCCCGATATCGTGATGGTCGGTGAAATTCGTGATAACGAGACGGCCGATATCGCGGTCAAGGCGGCCCTAACCGGTCACCAGGTGCTGAGCACGCTGCACACGAATGACGCGGCCGGCGCCATCACCCGACTCGATGACATGGGCATCGAGCCGTTCCTGATTTCGAGCTCGATTCTGATGAGTTGCGCTCAACGTCTCGTTAGGCGGGTCTGCACCAACTGCCGTGACGAATTTATTCCGGAACCGGAAATGTTCGACAAGCTGGGGATGAAGCCAACCAACGACGCGGTGTTTTTCCATGGCACCGGTTGCGACCGCTGCAAAGGCCGCGGTTATCTCGGACGTGTCGCGTTGATTGAGGCATTACCGGTGAGCGAAGCCATTCGTCGTCTGATCGTGAAACGGGCTTCATCGGCGGTGATCAAGAACCAGGCGGTCAGCGAGGGAATGAAAACGCTTCGCATGGTCGGCGTTGAGAAAGCTACCGAAGGCATCACCACATTGGAAGAAGTCTGGCGAGTAACGTCAGAAGACCACTAAACGCCCATGACCATACCTTTCCTTGATCTATTTAAGAGAGCGGCAGCTCGCTTCGGCAAGAAGGAGCCGGCGCCGCAGGTGGTCGCGCCCCGGGCCCCGATCATCGAAAAACCGGCGGGGGAACGTCTGAGCAAAACGGTTATGCCGAACGCCACCCGAACGGTTGCTCCGGCCGATCCATTTCAAGTCGCGGCCGGCAGCGCCATGGGGCGCAGTCGCGAAACGCCCACCCCGTTAACGCCGGCGCTGGAACCCCGGGATCGATCGATTTCGTTAGCGGTGGCCGACTTCATTGACAATTTACCGCAAACCGCCCTCAAGCCTCGCGATAGCTTCGACCCAAATCGCACCGTTAGTCTGAAGTGTATCGAAGTCGAAAAGGGAATGGCTACCGGTCAGCCGACGGTATTGCTTTCTTCGATTTACGAATCGGCTCCGGACATTTTCAAACAGGGTGTCGAAACCGGGGATCAAACACAGGTCGTTTTGCCGTTTCAGAAAGTTCTTGAGCAAATCCAGGCCCTGCAGGTTCGCGAAGATCAAACCGAGGATGAGGCAGTGCCGCAAGTGGAAACGCCATTCCTGCAGGTCACGATCGATGACAGCAAAAAATTTGGAACCAGTCTGAGTCCGTTGCAGACCAGCGCGATCCCGCCGGTAAAAGTTGAACCGGCGACTGCGCGTTCCATTGCCAAAGCCGAACCCGAACCGGTGGCGCAGGAAAAACATCCATCGAATGTTTCCGGCAGAAAGCCAATCTCGTTAACGCCGAAGCTGGATCCGGATCCGGCCACAAAGACTGCGCCGGCTTCACCCGCGCCGCCGACGAGTCCGGAAAGTCCGTCTGCGCCAGCCAGGATTCCATTTAAACTTCCACCGAACGGAGCGGGTGCGCCCGCCTCTGAGAGAGTTCCAGCCTCAAGCGGGCCGCCCGTTCCAACTCCTCCTTCCGCGCCGCCAGCACCACCGAAGCCGGCTACGCCCTCGCGCATTCCATTCAAGATGACGCCTCCCGGTCCGGAGCTCAAACCGAAGTTGACCCTGGTTCCAGGAGTCGATCCGGTAAAGAGCGAACCTCCGGCTGCATCTGGTCCTCCGCCGGCCCCGCCCAAACCGAAGCCGGCGAAGCCATCACTTACCAGTATCAAACTGCGGCTGAATGTTTGCTTCCGAAATCTGCCGATATTCCAGCTGAAGGGCGAGCTTCCACAAATTGCTGATGATGTTTTGATTGAGCTGCCCTACTCGGTGATTGAGCCGCAACTCGCCAGTGGGCGGGTGGCGGTTGAATCCAAGCTCTTCCAACAGGCGATCCCGGAAAATTATCGCGATCTTTTTGCGGTCGATGCCGCCGAGACACCGGTGCTGCTGCCGTTGCAGGAAGTTCTGCAACATCTTCCGAGCGAAGCGCTACAGATGCGCGACGATCAGGAGCACGAAGAGGCAGTCGACCATTTTGAGACACCGTTCTCGCGTCACGCGCAGGAAGATCAGACACGTTTTGGCAAAGCCCCGTTAGGCGATAACGCCGAAACATCAAAGCCGGCCGAAAGCGGCGCGCCTGCGCCGGCTGATGTTCCCAAAGTGGAGCAGCCAGAAGTGGAAAAAATCACACAACCGGCGGCTTCGTTCGAAATTGGAAAAGCTTTCTCACAGCCGGATTCGGCTGCGGCCGGAGAAGCCAGTCCGGTTCCGACGGCGGAGTCCGGTCAAACCGCGGCCCCGGAGCCGCAAACTCCAGCGACGGGCGAGACGGCCGAAGTCAAAGGTTCAGCCGACGTTCCGGCCGCGACGGACGAGGTCAAAACCGAGATCGAGCAGCCCGAGTCATCGACCCCGGTTGCGCCTACGCTCGAAGCCAAAAGCAGCGCGAAGGAATTTGTGCTCAAGGCCAGCTGTTTGCCGGGCGTAGCGGCCTGCTCCATTTCTTTCACCGACGGCCTGACCATGGCTGGGAATTTTCCGCCGGGCGCGGGAGCCGATGGTTTGTGCGCAATGGCACCTTCGGTGCTTCAGAAGATCGAGAAACACATGCTCGAGACCAATCTTGGCGCCCTAACCGCGATGACACTGCACTGCAGC
>DATFCK010000423.1:0-8125 GCA_035253185.1 Chthoniobacterales bacterium
ATGCCAGGCATACAAGGTAGGGTCTTACCTCGCAGGCGCGTCAGGCCAGGGTCGTGGTATATCGTATGCTGCATTTACCGGCATCATGATATTAGTTGCCGTCATCGCGGGTATTGCCGGTGCCTTGGCGCTTGTCCTACATCAGCTGCGAAAAGCCCCGATCGGTTATGAGGATGAACATGGGTTCCATGCCGTTCGGCAAATTCATGGATCGGCGATTCTTCGCAATCGCAAGGCACAGGACGTTCCTGCCGGTTCGCTGAAAGGCGCGCGCGCACACTCCTGATATTCCGACTACCGGAAGCAGGCGCGCAGCGGTCTTAACGGGCATATTTTGTCCCCCGTTCTTTTTGCGGGCTCAGCATGCGGCGCGGAGACATTCCGAATCACCAACGGTTAGAAACTGCCGCTTGCTGTGCCGTAATGGCTGAGCAACATATACCGCTCGCAGCGATCCAGCGTAGCTCAGTGGTAGAGCGGTCGGCTGTTAACCGATTGGTCGTAGGTTCGAATCCTACCGCTGGAGCCACTCGGGCCGGCGGACGAGTCAGCGCCAGATACTCCACGCTCTTATAACGGTAGCCAGCCCGGCGATGTCGATGTTGGGAAGCTGGAGCGCAATATGAAACCATCGCGCCTTTTGGTTGCGGGGGCGGGATTTGAACCCGCGGCCTTCAGGTTATGAGCCTGACGAGCTACCAGGCTGCTCCACCCCGCGTCTTGAGATTTGAAATATGCCGAATTACGACATTGAACGCAAACGAAAAGAATGTTGCGTTGCAATACCGATGGTTTCGTCGCGCTTGTCCGCGCATGTTCTAATACCCGACCGATAACTGCCGCCCAATCCAATAGCGGCGCCGCACCGTCGCACTCCAAGACGCAAGCATGTATTGGAGCCTGGCGCGACGGCGACGTTTTGGAGTATGACGCGGCTGCGGCGCTTTGGAGCAGAGCGCGACGAACATCGCACAAACAGGTTGATATCGTTCGACATCCGCGCGAACCCGACCGCGTTTTTCACCTGCCTGACTTACGTTAGGGCGTTGCGCGCGCGTCCGCTTTGCCGACAATCAACTCAATGAGCACCGCCGGAAGAATCCTTGTCGGCACCGCCAGTTGGTCGGATCCCGGCTTTGTCGAGCGTTGGTATCCGAAGGGGATGAAGGCGGGCGAGCGGCTTGGCTGGTACGCGCAACACTTCGATATGGTGGAGGTCAATTCCACGTTTTATGCAGTGCCCGAGCCGCGAATGGTTGAACGATGGTCGGCGGCTACGCCAAACGATTTCGTCTTCGACGTCAAACTGCACCAGCTGCTGTCGCGTCACTCGGCACAGGCGAAAATGTTACCTCCCGATTTGCAGCGGCGTGCTGAAGTGGATGAAAACGGCCGGGTCAAGTTAACGCCGAAGATTGAAGAAGCGGTGGCTCGCGTTTTTCTGGCGTCGATCGAACCGTTGCGGCGTGATGGGAAGCTCGGTGCCCTCCTGTTGCAATTGTCACCGGCGTTTTCGCCGCGGAAGCATCGATTAGATGAACTGGAACAACTGATAGCTGCGACCCGGCATTACCGTTTGGCGATAGAATTGCGCAATCGAAACTGGGTCGTGGGTGAACAACTTGCCCGGACGCTTGAATTTCTGAGCAGGCACCGCATCGCGTTCGTTAACGTCGATGCCCCCAACGCCGAGCACTTCACCATTATCCCATCGGAGCTGAATGAAGTCACTTCGCCGGAGCTGGCGTATCTTCGGCTGCACGGCCGCAACGCGAAGGCTTATCTAACAGGCAAGACAGTGGGCGCACGGTTCAACTACGATTACAGCCCTGGCGAGGTGAAGGAAATTGCCAAACGGAGCCAAAAGTTAGGCAAACAAGCGCAGCAAGTACATGTGATTTTCAACAACAATGCCCTCGATTACGCACCACGGGCGGCCATTCGGCTCCGCGAAGCGTTAGGCCAGGTTTTAAAAACCCCGCCGGAAACACCGGAGTTGTTTTAAGCGCGATCCCAGCCCGGATCGCGCGGTTGCGAACGCGACCGGTCGGTTCCACGTTAAATTCCGGCGATATGCTATTGCAGGATGAGCCACGCGTAGAAAAACAACCATCCGGTCCGCGGCTGCCGGCGCCCCTCGCACGCTGCAAACAATGGCTGGCCCGGCATCACATGACGCTGATGACCATTGCTGATACGCCGCATTCGATCGCATTTGGCTCCGCTATCGGCATTTTCTTCGGGTTTACCCCTCTTTATCCGTTAAAGACCATTCTTTCGATCATCACGGCTTGGGTCTGTCGATGCAACAAAGTGGCGGCGGCGATTGCGGTGACCCTTCACGACGTGTTGATCTTTGCCATGCCGGCAATCTATTTTGCCGAATACAAACTCGGCTGCCGGGTTTTGCAGCGCCCCCCACCAGTGCGGATGCATATGTTTGGCTTCCATGACTTTGTCAGTTGGCGGCTGTTTAGTCACTGGGTTTGGCCTACGGTTATTGGGTCACTATTCTTCGCAATTCCCTCGGCGCTGATTGTCTATTTCGTGGCGCGGATGCTGGTTACGCGGGCCCGGTCATCCTCATAGAGGCCAGGCGCTTCGGCCTCTTTTTGCCTCTCCTGCGGCATGAGAGTTGCATCACAACACGGCGATTTGCCTTAAGCGCAGTCTGCCAACACAACACTTATGAAATCGTTCCTCGCACTCGCTACCGCGCTGCTCCTTTGTTCATGCGCCGACATGTATGTAACCAAGTCGCAGGTGACCACCGCATCGGGCCACTCGGCCGTGGATGCCAAGGACTTCGGCTCGATGGGGGTACGCATGACCACTTGTGGAGTTGGCGCCGCAAACCCGAGCGCCATTTACATTCGGCCATTTTGCATCGACACCGCTACGTTCTCGGGTGACCTGGCCCATTCCGATGGCGAGATGCCGATTCGCAAAGCCCTTACCCCGGTCGAATTTGCCGAGGATCTAAAGGAAGAGCTGGAGAAAATGGCTCCCACTCGGATTTTGAAGGACAACGAAACGCCTCGCGTCGGTTGGCTGGTGGAAGGCGATTTCCAAGTCGTCGACGGTGGCGATCCGGGAGCGCGCTTTTTCTTTGGCACTTTTGGTGCCGGCCGTTCCTTTGTCCAACTCCATGTGCGAGTGACCGATGTGCAACGCCACGTAGTTGTGTATGAATTCGACATGGCCGGCGGCAGTGGTTTTCAGGGGCGCCGGGGCACGCTTCGCGCCAGTGGGATGGGCCGGGCCAGCCATTTCGATCTTCGGAATGCGGCTGAGCGGATTTACATCACGCTTAGCACGAATCCGTATCGTTACGCGGCGCACGCTGACGCGGTGCTCGGCGAATAAGCGGCGCGATCAAACAGCGGCGACATTGATTGGCGGTTGCGCGTCGGAGCGCGTCGGTTAAGGTGCAGCCGTTCCAACCAGGTTTGCCATTGCCTAATCGATTTCTCACAATCTGCATTGCGATCAGCGCTCTGCTCAGCAGCGCCGGTGTCGTTCGAGCGGCCGAAGCCTACATCGTAATCGATGCCCGAACCGGGTATATCCTTCAGGCTCAAGAGGCGCGTCAAAAGCGTCAGGTCGGGAGTCTGACTAAAATTGTCACGGCTGCCGTTGTTTTAGATTGGTCCGAGCACAAGCGGGGCGATTTGAATCAGATTGCAACCGTACCCGCGGAAGCGTTTGCGGACATCAGCGAAAACGCGGTTGGATTTCAACCGGGTGATCAGGTATCGCTGCGAGACCTGCTTTATGCGGCGCTCGTCCAATCGGATAACGTCGCCGCATACACCCTGGCGCACGCCGTAGGATCTCAGCTCAATGGCATTGTGGCCACGAGCTCGAGAGTTACGCCGGTAGACGTATTTGTTGGCCAGATGAACGCGCTGGCTAAACAGCTCAAGATGGAGCGGTCCCGCTTCGTTAATCCGCACGGGAGCGACTACAAGGTTCGCCCGATGCCATATTCAACCGCCGAGGATATTGCCCGCATAACTCGTTACGCCATGAATAAGGCCAGCTTCCGCTTTTATGTTTCGCAGCGCGAACGCCAGATCTCCTTTTCGCGTGGCGGACGAAAAATGAATTACGTTTTGCGCAACACGAACCAGCTTCTGGGACAAAACGGAATCGATGGGGTTAAGACCGGAATGACGGCTCGAGCCGGAGAATGCCTGGTGCTGACTTCAGAACGGCAACCCGAGGTCGTGCACCGGGGCCAGATGACCACGGTCTTTCCCCGCCGGCTCATTGTTGTTGTCCTGGGCAGCCCTAACCGGTTCGGTGAAGGCGCACAATTGCTAGCCGGCGGATGGCAACGTTACGATCAATGGGCAGCGGCCGGACGCACCGCAGACCCTGACCGGCTGCTTTAACATCGTTAGCCGATGAAGCCACGCATCGGTGTTCTCACCAGCGGCGGTGATTGTCCCGGGCTTAACGCCGTTCTTCGCGGAGTCGTGCTGGCAGCTGACAAACTCGGTTGGGAGGTAATCGGGTTTCGCGACGGCTTCGAAGGATTGTTGCCGCCTGGTTCTTATATCGTGCTCGACCGGCGGAGCACTGAAGGAATCATGGCGCTAGGCGGCACGATTATCGGAACGACTAATCGTGGACACTTCGTGGCCAAAATCGGCGCGGGCGATCGGGCCGTCGTTGCCACCGAAGTAATCGAGAAGGCGAGGAAAGTCCTAAACGAGCTCGGAGTGAAAGCATTGGTGATCGTCGGCGGCGACGGCTCCATGACTACGGCGATGCAGCTACAAGAAGCGGGTATCAATTGCATTGGCGTTCCAAAAACCATTGATAACGATCTGGAAGCAACGGCCATGACGTTCGGTTTTGATTCCGCAGTGGCTGCCGTCATGGACGCCCTGGATCGCCTGCATACCACGGCGACCAGTCACAAACGAGTGATGGTGGTTGAAGTCATGGGACGTCATGCCGGCTGGATTGCGCTTCACGGCGGGCTCGCCGGCGGGGCCGATATTATTTTGATTCCCGAGATACCGTTCGATTACGAGAAGATCGCGAACGTAATTAAAGACCGCGATGCGCGGGGTGATCACGAGACTTTGGTAGTAGTAGCTGAGGGCGCCAAATCGAGAGACGGCCAGCAGGTAAAACGGGATATTGAGGGCGCCGAATTCCGGTTAGGGGGTATTGGAGATATGGTAGCCCGCGAAATCGCTGCCCGCACCGGGAAGGAGACGCGCAGCTGCGTCCTCGGACATCTCCAGCGCGGCGGCGCGCCGACCACTCTGGATCGAATTCTGGGGACACGTTTTGGCGTTAAAGCGGTGCAACTGGCTAACGAAGGTCATTTCGGTTCGATGGTCAGTTATCAAAACTATCAGGTGCGGCACGTCCCGATCGCGGAAGCGGTTAACCGGTTGCGACTCGTCCCGCCGAACGGTGAGCTTGTGCAGACCGCCAGGGACGTCGAAATCTCTTTTGGAGATTAAACCCCAAATTCAAAGATCAAACTCCACCGAATCTTCAACCAATCAGACTTCAAATGGGCCAAGGCCAATCTTTTTTGAATATCGAAGCTTGGAGCTTCTTTGGTGCCTGGGGTTTGGAAGTTGGAACTTTCGAGGATGATTTTCGATGAAAATCATCCTCGCTTATTCCGGTGGTTTAGACACCTCCATCATTCTTCGCTGGCTGAAGGAGAACTACGACGCCGAGGTCATTGCCTTTTGCGCGGATATCGGACAGGAGGAAGAACTCACCGGTCTCGAAGAGAAGGCGCTCAAGAGCGGAGCCACCAAATGTATCATCGAAGATCTGCGGGAAGAATTCGCTCGCGACTTCATTTTTCCAATGTTTCAGGCCGGGGCGATTTATGAAGGCCAATATTTTCTCGGCACCAGCATTGCCCGGCCCCTGATAGCAAAACGAATGGTTGAGATCGCACGGAACGAGAAAGCCGAAGCAATTTCGCATGGCGCCACGGGAAAGGGGAATGATCAGGTTCGATTTGAGCTAACAGCCGCGGCGCTCGCGCCTGAGCTGCGCGTTATCGCCCCATGGCGCGAAGCATCCTTCCGCAAACAGTTTCCGGGCCGCTCGGAAATGATTGCGTATGCGAAAAAGAATGAAATCCCTGTTTCGGCAACTGCCGCGAAACCGTACTCAACCGATCGCAATCTCCTTCACATCAGCTACGAGAGCGGGGTCCTGGAAGACCCCTGGGTCGACGCCGGTGCCGCCGAAATGAGGGATATGTACATATTGAGCGTTGCGCCGGAGGATGCGCCTAACGAATCCGAAATTATCGAGCTCGCCTTCGAGGGAGGCAACTGCATCAATGTGGCGCAAGTTTCCAACTTGCGATCTACACCGACGCAAGATGAAATCTTGCGCCACAATTCCAAAATGTCGCCGCTGGAAGTCATGCAAACTCTGAACAAGCTCGGGGGTAAACATGGCATCGGACGGGTCGATATCGTGGAGAACCGCTACGTAGGCATGAAGAGCAGGGGAGTATACGAAACGCCCGGTGGCGCCATTGTGCATTTCGCCCATCGCCAGATGGAAGGTTTAACCATGGATCGCGAAGTGATGCACCTTCGCGACAGCCTTATCCCGAAGTACAGCGAACTGGTTTACAACGGCTACTGGTTTGCGCCGGAACGCGAAGCGTTGCAGGCGCTGGTCACCGAAACCCAGCGAAACGTGTCAGGTGTCGTTAGGCTAAAACTCTACAAAGGGAATGTCATCGTCGCCGGTCGAAAGAGCGACCGCAGTCTGTACAATCCGGACATTGCCACAATGGAGGGAACGGCGTCGGCCTATGATCAAACGGATGCGACCGGGTTCATCCGGCTTAATGCGCTGCGATTGAAGCTTCGGGCGGCAATAGATCAGAAATAGCCATCGAGGACGCGGGTTTTTTCCGTTGCCGCAGCCACGTCCAGTCTGCGCAGTGCCGGCCGATTTCATATCAGGCGTAACTTGCACCCGACCGGCCTGGCAAGTGGGTTAACGCTGCGGAAACTGGGGAAATCGATTATATTATATATCGGTCGCGCAGTTCATTTCGAAAAATGTCGCCTGAACATACTGAGCAGATTGAGCTCGAGATTGCTCACGTGTTATTTATCGACATTGTCGGTTACACCAGACTGCTGATTCACGAGCAGACACAGCAGCTTGAACAGCTGCGGGAAGTGGTGCGCGCTACCGAGTCGTTCCAGGCCGCCCAAGCAGAAGGGAAGCTGCTGCGTTTACCCACTGGTGATGGCGGAGCATTGGTTTTCCGGACGAGTCCGGAAGCGCCAGTCATCTGCGCCCTGGAAATTGCTCGGGCCCTGAAAAGTTATCCACAGCTCAAGGTGCGGATGGGCATCCACAGCGGGCCGGTTAGGCAGGTGACTGACCTTAGTGAACAGGGCAACATCGCCGGGGCCGGTATAAACATCGCGCAGAGGGTGATGGATTGCGGCGGGGCCGGTCACATTTTGCTTTCCAAACGGGTTGCCGATGATCTTGACCAATACGCCCGATGGCGGCCCCTGTTTCACGATCTGGGTAACTGCCAGGTGAAGCATGGAGTCACTCTGGGCCTGATCAATCTGTATTCCGATGAGGTGGGGAACCCTGAATGTCCGCCCGGCCTAACGAGCAACCCAAAACGCGAACCGAGAAACGAACCGCAGCAGCAATCGACTCCGCGGAAATCCATCGCGGTGCTGCCATTCGAAAATTTGAGCGAAGATAAAACCAACGCCTATTTCGCTGACGGCGTTCAGGAAGAAATCCTGACCAGATTGTCGCGTATCGGTGATTTGAAAGTCATTTCGCGCACGTCGACCCAGCGATTCAGAAACACGACCGAGCATATTCGGGAAATCGCCAATCAGCTTGGTGTAGCCACGGTCCTGGAAGGCAGTGTGCGCAAAGCGGGTGATAAAGTCAGGGTGCACGTCCAGCTTATCGACGCCCGGAATGATTCCCATCTGTGGGCCGAACGTTATGATCGCGAGCTCACTGACATTTTTACGGTAGAAAGCGACATCGCCGAGAATATCGCTGACGCACTGCAGGCGAAGTTAACCGGTGCCCAACGGAAGGCCATCGCGTCGCACCCGACAAAAAA
>DATFCK010000424.1:0-12094 GCA_035253185.1 Chthoniobacterales bacterium
CGCGCAGGATGAACTGCGGGCATTGACCCAATCCGTCGAGGAGGACGCGGCCGACTCTGCCGGGTCCATTTTTCAGATCAGATTCTACCGTTTCCTGGATTCGACCGGCGCCGTTATCAAACCGGGCCGGTCAACCCCGGCGGGTGTGCTGGCGGAGAGCGAAGAGGCCCAATTGGCTCTGCCGTCCGCGCCTCACCGCCAACAGACCGGCTATTTGTTTCGAACTACTCCCGACGGAAGAGAGACGATCGATGAAATCATGGCGATGCCGATTCACTCAAAGGAAACCGGGCAGGTGATTGCGGCTGCGGTGCTGGGATTCAAGCCGATCGAATTAGAGCCGCGACGTCCGGGCGCGGATATTAAACGCGGAATCTGGCTGAACGGGCGACTTCAATTGCCGGGGGTCCCGTCCCGCACCCAATCCGCGGTGGGCGACGAAATATTCGGTCTCGTTAGGGCGGGTAAGACCGAGCGAAACAGTTTTCGGGTTAAGATCGACCAGGCCGAGTATTTGCTTTTTTATCAGCAACTCAATCCCGGCTCGCTATTTCCGCCCGCTTACGAAGTCTGCATCTACCCCCTAACCGGATTGGTTGGGCGGCAACGTGAGCTGCAGTGGCAGATTCTCGCCGCCGGGGTCGCTCTTTTCCTTGGGGGATTCGGCGCCAGCGATTTCATTGCCCGGCGTTTTTCTCGCCCAGTGGAAAAGCTGGCGGTCGAGTCGGCTGAGGATCGCGCCCAGCGGGTTCGAGCGGAAGCGGCATTGGAAACCACCAGCGAAGAATTGCAAAGGGCAGCGCGATTTTCGGCTGATGCCTCGCATCAATTGAAAACACCGGTAACGGTATTGCGGGCGGGATTGGAAGAGTTGAACGCGCGCGAAAATCTTTCGGCTGAGGCCCGCGATGAAGTGGCCGCGTTGGTTCATCAAACCTTCCGGATCACCAACATCATCGAAGATCTGCTGCTGTTGTCGCGAATGGACGCGGGGCGGCTTCAACTGGAATTCAGTCCGGTCGATCTCACCCTGGCGATCGAATCATGGCTGGATGACCACAGTGCGATTGCGGACGGACTGGATCTGAAAATTGACACAGATCTGCCGGCCGATCTGCATATCGAGGGGGAAAAGCGCTACACCATGTTGATTTTGCAAAACCTGCTCGAGAACGCCCGCAAGTATAACCTGCCCGGTGGACGCATCCGCATATCCGCGCGCGCCGACGACGACTGGGTGTGGCTAACGATTGGGAATACCAGCCACCCGATCGCACCCGCGGCGCGCGAGCACATTTTCGAACGGTTCCATCGGGGAACGATTGGCGAGAATGTCCCCGGCTACGGGCTGGGTCTCAATCTTGCCCGGGAATTGGCGCGCATTCATGGCGGCGATCTGCGTCTGCGAGCCACCGAAACAAACTGGACCGAATTCGAGGTGCGGTTTCGGCGGGCACGAAAGCCGGCTGCTCGTGCCACTCAACTGGCATGAAGATCGCGCGCGTCATCGGTTGCTTGTGGCTGGTTACGCTGCAATTGGCCTACGCCGGGACCGACGACATTCTCGATCGCTTCGGCGAAACCCTGACCTTCAATGCGTTGGACGGCAACGTCAGGGCGCGCCTGCATGGCACCCTTGATCTGGAGACTTATTACATCGACGGCCCCGCCCCCCAGCTCATTTTTATTGACGACGGTTTGTTGTGGAATCCGCGACTTAGTTTGTTTTTGGACGCCCAGTTAGGCGAGCACGTCTATTTTTTTTCCCAGGCCCGCATCGATCGCGGGTTCGATCCGGCCGAGCGCGATGTTGATGCGCGTCTGGACGAATACGCGTTGCGGATTTCGCCTTGGAAAGATGGACGCCTCGGAGTGCAGCTGGGAAAATTTGCCACCGTGGTTGGAAACTGGGTCGCCCGGCACTACTCCTGGGATAATCCTTTCGTTACCGCACCTCTGCCCTATGAAAATCTGGTCGCAATCTGGGATTCGCAGGCCGCGCACTCGGTCGGAACTCTCCTCGGCTGGGCTCACGTCGAAACGTCGCCCGGCAATTTCAGCGGTGACGAATTTTCCGACCGGCATTTGCGGCAACCCGTCATTTGGGGGCCAAGTTATGGCACCGGGATGGCGGTGATTGGCCGGCTGGCCAAAGTAGACTATGCGGTCGAAGTAAAAAACACTTCCTTGTCATCGCAACCGCAAACCTGGAGCGGTACCGAAACGACTTGGGAAAACCCCACCGTCAGCGGGCGGTTAGGCTGGCAACCTAACGAGATGTGGAAGATTGGAGTTTCCGGAAACACCGGAACCTATCTTCGAGAGGACGCGGAGCCAACTCTGGCGCCGGGCCACTCGCTGAGCGATTACCGGCAGATTGTGATTGCCCAGGATGTGGGTTTTTCCTGGCGGCACCTTCAAATATGGGCTGAGTTTTTTGAGACACGTTTCGAAGTGCCAACGGTCGCCAATGTTCACACCTTTGCCTACTATCTGGAGGCAAAGTACAAATTCGCGCCGCAATGGTTTGGAGCCATGCGATGGAACCAGCAACTGTTCGGCACGGTGACGAACCAAGCCGGTCAGGAGGCCAACTGGGGGCGCGACGTTTGGCAAATCGACAGCGCGATTGGATATCGGCTTACTGCTCATACCCAAGCCAAGCTCCAATACACCTTGCAACATGAACGGTCGGCGCCGCGAAATTACGGCCACATGGTTGCGGCCCAGATCACGGTGCGCTTTTAGGGCAGCTGGCCTCGCCGGGCGGGGGAAATGTAACAGAACAGTTACACTAAAAAGCTTTCGTTACCGCTGGCTACCCTCAGTATGAAATACTGATTTTTATTCGGATCGCACAAAAACCTTGTTATAAAAACATCAACTCACCACAATCTCGAATTATGAAAACTGCACGCCTATTCCCAGTGCTGCTGGCTGTTTCCCTGGTTTTGCTCACCACCGGGCGAGCGCAAGTTTACACTACGACCATGACCGGTCCCCAGGAGAGTCCGATTAACAATTCGCCCGGCACCGGGACCGCTCAAATCACGCTCGACCTGGCGCTGCATACTTTGCGCGTCGTCTTTGATTTCACCGGTTTGCAGGGTACCGCGAGCATCGCTCACATTCACGGTGCTACCGATCAGCCTTTCACCGGCACCGCGTCACCGGCCACGAACAGCGCGGGCTTCCCTGGTCTGCCTGCGGCGATGAGCGGCAGCTACGACATGACTTTCAGTACACTGGACGCGGCTACTTGGAATTCAACCTATGTAAACGGCGCAGGCGGCGGCACACTGTCGGGAACGGAATTGGCGTTCAAGCAGGATCTGGATGACGGCCAAATGTATTTGAACATCCATTCGAGCGCGTTTCCGGGAGGGGAAATCCGGGGATTTCTCGCTGTCCCCGAGCCGGCGACGATCGGTCTGATTGCAATTGGCGGATGCGGTCTGCTACTTGCAATGCGGCGAGCCCGGCGCAGCTAAGGCAGGTTAGGCGCACTCAACGCGCCAAACCAATATGAAATCAAAATTGGCGATCCTGGCGGCGCTGGTCATGGCGACCGCGGTTATTCTGCCGAGCGCGCGCGGACACGAAGAAATCTTCACCGCCGTTTTAAACGGGGCATCCGAGCATCCGGCTAACGGCTCCACCGGATCTGGTTTTGCGACGGTGACGCTGGACCTGGATCTATTCACCCTGCGGGTGCAAACGAGTTTTTCGGACCTGCAAGGCGTTACCAGTGCAGCTCACATCCACGCACCGACGGCCGAACCTTTCACCGGCGTCGCGGATGTGGCGACCCAAACGCCTAGCTTTACCGGTTTCCCGACCGGCGTCTACTCCGGCAGCTACGATCACACCTTCGATCTGGCCGATTCTTCGTCGTATAATCCGGACTTCATCGCGGCAAACGGCGGAACCGTTTCGGGGGCATCGAACGCGCTTATTTTCGCGATGCAAGATGGAAAGGCCTACCTGAATATTCACACCACGGCGTTTCCGGGCGGGGAGATTCGCGGATTTCTGGCGCAAGTTCCCGAGCCAGGCACAATCGCATTATTGTTTGCCGGCGCGGCCGCATTGCTGATCAGGCAACGGTTCTCCCGCCGTTAAATCTCCTAACCGAAACTATTGGGCGGCGCGCGTCAGCGGAATAGCGTAACAATTCGGTTACGCTAAATTTCTCGACGGTCCTTTCAGCAACTTCAGGTTCTGGCATGAAAGCGTGCCGAAGAACCAGGTTGGCGACGCTGCTGCTCGCATCAGTTGCCGGCATTATGCCGTGTGTGCCATCGAGCGCACTCCGGGCTGATTCGGAGTACAGCAGCAGGTCGGGCAAAATTTCGTTCAATGTCGGATCGAACGTCCCTTTTCTAAAGGTGTCGGGATCATCGTCCCGCATTAAAGGAGGGGGCGAAGCGACGGTGAACGGTAACAGCGTCATGGTGAACAACCTTCAGTTCGAAGTCGATCCGAAGACGTTCAAGACCGGGATCGAGCTTCGCGATCAGCATCTTTACGAAAGAGTGTTTACCGCGTCCGACGGTTCGGTGCCCGCGATCGTGCTCAAGGCCGAACATTTCCAGGCTGCGCCTAACGGCAAGCCCGGCACCTGGGAAGGTAACCTCAAGGGACAATTGTCGATGCGCGGGGTCACCAAACCGGTTTCGTTCCGGGCCAGACTGGAAAAGAATGGCAATGGCGCAGTGGTGATGGCCGAGGGCACCATCAAGACGTCGTCGTTCGGGGTCAAAGAAATCACCTATTCCGGTGCCACGGTTAACGACGAGGTAAATATCACGGTCAGTAATCTTCGGGTTGAGCCATAAGCTACGACAACGAGGCGGAAAGCTCGCCGGCTGCCGCGGATGGTCGATAGGGCGTGGCCGGGCCCATCTTCTCCTTACCGTCTGTCTGTTCCTGCTGATGACCGCGCGCTCAACCGCGGCGCCGAGAATGATCGCCTACGGTTATCCGAATTGTATTTCCTGTCACGTGTCGGTCCAGGGACGCGGGCTGCTCAATTCTTACGGTCGCGGAATTGATATTGCCCAAAGTTACTCCAAAAAAGATCTCACCGCCCTTTTGTTAGGGCGGGCCGGCAATCAAAATGATGCGGCCGGAAATTGGGATGGTCGTTTTGGTAACCTGCTGTTCGATTTTTATGTCACATCGCGTCTCAACCATCGAATCGACCCGGAGAAAACTGATCCGACATTACTTGCGCTTTATCGGCAGGTTATCTTCTTCGACCACGAAGATCGATTCCGTCTAAATACCGAAGTCGGCTTTCAAGATTCCGGCCTGGCTGACATCCGGCTCGGCCCCAATCTGACCGCTACCGGCGGCGACCTGCTATTTCTGAAGAAACTGACGATCGAGTGGCGGCTCGAAAACAATGGTACCACCTCCGGAAAAGAGATCGCCCTGGGTCGCGACTATCTTCCACTGGGTGTGCAAATCGACGATTACACCACGTTCATCCTGCATCTCAACCGCGACGGGATTTACGACTTTCCTCTGCAGCTAAAGTATTTCGTTTGGAACGAGAAATCGCTGGCCGCTGCCTACCTGCACGCGCCGTCGTTCCAGGAACCGGTCCGCAGTCGTGAATACGGCGGCGGACTTTTGTACGAACGATATCCGACCGAAATGCTGGCGGTGGGTATGCAAGCTCTGATCGGATTTCGCGACGAATCGGACCGGTTTCGCATCGGTCCGTATGCGCGTTGGGGTATCTCGAACAAGTGGGCAATTCTCGCGCAGGCCGACTTTACCAGTTTCTGGGACGGCCACCGATCGTCGGGGGCGGCGGGCAGCCAGGTCACCGGCTATCTCCAACTGTATTATCACCATTACGAATGGCTCGTTTCGAGTATCACCGCTAACTACGCCTACTCCGATTATCTGTCCGAGAAAGAGCACCTCAGTTCATTTCGACTGACCACCAGTGCGCGGGTGGTTCGCAATCTGAACGTCGGCCTGACTTATGGGATTGGAGACATTGAACGCGATCTCGGCAATGCTCAGGAGCTGGCGATATTTGCAACGATCAAATTCTAGGCCGGTGCTAATGAGATGCCTCGAGTAACCGCAGGACCTGCCCAGCGCAACCCCATGAAAGCGTGAAGCCGGCACCGCCATGTCCGTAATTGTGAATTACCGTCCGGTTGCCTAACCGTTCCGTCTCGAGACGGATTCCGGACCGCCGGAACGGCCGCAGTCCGACGCGCGCGGCCAGCACTTCCGGCGCCGTGATACCCAGAACCCGGCTGCATTCCTTCAGAATAGCCGCAGTGGTGGCAGCGGCCGGCGTGCGATCGTCGCTGACTTCATTTGTTCCGCCAAAGAGGCAGTCGTTAGTCCGGGGAATCGCGTACATCAAGGGCGCATCATCACAAACAATTGCCTCGGAAAGGTTGAGCTTGGGCACGATCACAACCTGCCCGCGGTGCGGCTCCAAATCGGGATCGGACACGAGGGTGCCCGCGCCAATGCCGGCGCAGTTAACGATAACCGAAAATTCAGGCGCAATATCCTTCAGCTGTTTCAGGCGCCGATTCGTAATCAGTTTTCCGCCGGCGACGCGAAATCGGGCGGCGAGAAAATCGAGGTAAATACTGGTATCGATCAGCGGAACCATCAGCGAAAAACCGCTGGAAAATATTTTCGGGGATTCGGTCATCTGGACTTCCGCTTGCCTAACGAAATGGGTTGTTGAAACGGTATCGGTAATTCGGGTCGCGCCCAAACCCGCAGCCCAGGCCGGGATGGTGATGGTTCCATCCCGGGAAAACGTGCGTAACTCGATCATCGAGACGCCGCTATTTCGGTTCTGGCTGAGTTGCTCAAAAGTCTGGTAGCTTTCCAATGCCCACTTCAAGGCGGCGTCGAACGGTTCGACATCGTACGGAAACCAGATCGCTCCGGCCGCGCCGGAAGTCGTTTGAAGGCCGATCTCGTCAGCCACGATGGTTGAGTCGTAACCGCATTCCGCCAGAAGACAGCCAGCGGTTAGACCGGATACACCGGCCCCGACGACGGCAACGCGTTTAGGCATGGTGGTCAAACGTACTCTGTGAGTGCGAATAATGTCTACCCTGCCGAGACGGGCGTGCTCCCAGATTCCGGGCCGCGGCTTGTCGCGGTTGATTGCCGTCGGGTCCACGATTCGCTATGCTCGTGGGCGATGTTGAAGCGCGTTTACAACGTTGTCCCGATTTTGGCACTCGCCATGATAATGATCTGCGGGCTACCTCCGTTAGGCGCGCTGGAGCCGCCGGTGGGTGAGTCGCGTTCGGTTGTGCTCGACGGCTCAAAGGTTCACTACACCAATTACGGCAGCGGTGATACCGCGCTGGTGTTTGTTCACGGATGGGCCTGCGACGAAACAGTCTGGCGGTTGCAGGCGCCTGAACTCGTCGGCTGGACCCGACTGATCACGGTTGACCTTCCGGGGCACGGCCAAAGCGATAAACCGGAAACAAAATACACCATGGATTTATATGCCCGCGCCATAAACGCGGTGATCGAAGACGCCAAAATCAATTCCGCCATCCTGGTTGCACACAGCAACGGCGCCCCTGCAATCCGGCAATACTATCGAAAGTTTCCCCCCAAAGTTCGCGCGCTGGTGATTGTTGACGGTCCGTTGCGACCGTTTGTCGACGCCGGCTCCATGGAAAAGTTCCTGGCGCCGTTTCGCGGGAACAACTACGCCGAAGTTGCCGGTAAAATGATCGACGGGATCACCCGTTCGATCGCCGACGAATCGCTCCGCGCGGAAATTAAGACCATAATGTTGCGCACGCCTCAGCGGGTGGCGGTTAGCGAATTCGAAAATTCCGCCGATCCGGAATTGTGGAAACCGGACAAGATCAACGTGCCGGTGCTGATGGTTTTGGCCAAACAACCGGCCTGGTCGGCGGAATACGAGCAATTCGTCCGCGGAATTGTGCCGGATGTCGATTACCAAGTGTGGGAAAACGTTTCCCACTTTTTGATGATGGAGAAGCCGCGGGAGTTTAATGCCGCCCTGGCGGCGTTCCTCCAAAACCACAATCTCGTACCAAAACGCTCGTAAGGGCGCAGCTCTCAGTTAAGTTCTCCCATGGTCTCGTTGAATGGCGATGGGTTGACCGGCAAGGTGCTGGCCGGCGAGCGCATTTCTTCGGCTGAAGCGATGGAGCTGTACCGGCTGCCGTTGGAGGATCTGGGAGTGTTAGCCAATGCGCGTCGCGATCTGGCCAAAGGATCCAGCTACGAAGGGCGCGGGCGGCAGATTGTCACCTACATTGTCGATCGCAACATCAACTACACCAACGTTTGCAACGTTTACTGCAAATTCTGCGCGTTTTACCGGACCGAACGCGATCCTGATCATTACGTCCTGTCGTTCGAACAAATCGATCAAAAGCTGGACGAACTTTCCGCCGTCGGCGGTGTGCAAATCCTGATGCAAGGGGGGCACCATCCGAAACTCTCGTTGCAATGGTATTTGGATCTCCTTCATCACATTCGAGAAAAATATCCCCACATAAATGTCCACGGATTTAGTCCTCCGGAATTTCAACATTTCGCCGACACCTTTCGGATGCCGGTTCGTGAAGTAGTTACGCGGTTCAAGGAAGCGGGACTCGGTTCAATTCCCGGCGGCGGCGGTGAAATCCTGGTGGATCGGGTCAGGCAACGCATCTCGCCCTTAAAATGTAATTCCGATGAATGGCTGGAAGTCATGGAGGTCGCGCACGAAGCCGGCTTGAAATCGAGCGCAACGATGATGTTCGGTCATGTCGAAACCATCGAAGATCGGTTGGAACATTTGCAACGCATCCGCGATCAGCAGGATCGCACCGGCGGATTCACCGCGTTCATTTGCTGGACGTTTCAACCGCAACACACCGTGTTGAAAATTTCGTATCCGACGGGTGTGGTGGAATATCTGCGCATGCAGGCATTGGCCCGTATTTTCTTGGATAACATCCCTAACATTCAAAGTTCGTGGGTAACGCAGGGTCCGGCGATCGGTCAGGTGGCATTGAAGTATGGGGCTAACGACTTCGGTTCGGTGATGATGGAAGAGAATGTAGTGAGCAGTGCCGGCACGACTTACCGGCTGAATGCGGAAACGATAGAATCACTCATCCGCCAGGCCGGATACGAGCCTCGCCGCCGCAACAACTGGTATCAACTGCTGAACTAGCAACGCTCATAATAGAAGGACGGGGCGCCGTTCGAATCGTTAGCGGCCCAACCTGGCGCGGGCAGCGAGCACATCCGTTAGGTGGAAGACGAACGATGCCGATGCCGCCCTGGATTATTGCGGCTCGGAAATTTTGATATGCGACTGACCCCATTATTCCTCAGTCACAGAGCGCCTTGGCAATGCCCATTGGTCCGCCTTTGGCCAGCCCGATAGCTGAGGTTTCCGCGGTCGTTGCCTATTTATGAGATCGGGCGTAAGTGCCTCGGCCAGTGAAAACTAGACACGACCGGGAACCGATGCTAAAAAATCCCGCCTTGACGATTGCCCGGTTATTACCCATATAGCCGCCTGTCCCGCGTGGCTGAGCCCGCGGGACGCGCCATCTAGAATCCTTAAGTATGACACATTTTTCTGGAACGAGTGGCGGCCGGTTCGTCGCTGCCACTTTGGGCTGCTTAATGGCGCTTTTCAGCACGATCATTTCCGCGCCCGCTCAACAGCCTCCGCCCGGACCACCCATCGTCAAATCGATCGATGTCGAATACTCGGGCCCAGCCACCGTCGCGAAGGAAAGAATCCTGGCGCAGCTCCGAACCACGGTTGGGCAGCCGTATTCCGATGAAGTTGTGGAAGCCGATATCCGGCAGTTGTACTCGCTCGGCATCGTTCGCAACGTGCGCATTTTCGCGCAACCGCAAGGCAATGGCGTCAAAGTAATCGTAGCGGTGCAAACCCGTTCGGTTGTGCGCGAGATCGAAATTGATGGCGCTGAACGGGTGAGCGCAAAGCGTCTCCGCAAAGAGCTGGAGATGAAAATCAATCAGCCGGCCAGTGAGGAGGCGCTGGAAAAAGCGCGGCAGAAAATGGTCGATGTCTATCGGGCGAAAGGATTCAACGACGTCACCATTCAATATCGAGTAGATCCGATCGAGGAATCGCGCGGAACCGCCCGGGTGGTTTTCACGGTCAATGAAGGCGTGAAAGCGGCGGTGAGGGGAGTTCGGTTCGAAGGGAACACGGTATTCAAAGACAGCGTTTTGCGGAAACAGATGAAGACGCGCAGCAAGACGCCGATCTCTTTCTTCGATAAATCAGGCCGGCTCGATGAAGTTCAGCTGCAACAGGACCTCGACGCGGTAAAGGAATATTATCAGGACCATGGGTACATCGACGTCGAAGTGAAAGATGTCCGCAAGGACCGCGGCGATGGCAAGATGATCCTGACCATCGCCATTAACGAAGGCATCCAATATCACGTTGGCCGGCTTTCGATTACCGGACAGAAGGAGTCCACCGAAGAAAGGATTCGGGCGCTGCTCAAAATGAAGGAGGGCGATGTGTATTCGCCCAAGCAGTTGCACGACGACGCGAAAGAGATAGCCGACGGCTATGGCGCGGGCGGATTTGTGGATTTGGTGATAACGCCGGAAGGCAAACCGGGCGGACCGGGTATCATTAATCTCCATTATAAAATAGAAGAAGGAACCCGTTCGTTCGTGGAGCGGATCAATATCGTGGGCAATACTCGCACCAAGGATAAGGTGCTTCGGCGCGAAGTGCTGGTTTCGCCCGGCGATGTCTATAACACCGTTCGAGTGGACGTTTCGAAGAAGCGCCTCGAAAACCTTGGCTATTTCGCCACGGTCGAAACTTACCCCGAGGACAGCGGCATTCCCGGCCGAAAGGATCTTACCATTCAGGTGCAAGAGAAACGGACGGGGTCGCTGAGTTTCGGCGGGGGCTTCAGCACAATTGATTCGCTGATCTTTTTCATCGAACTGCAGCAGGGCAATTTCGATATTACCAACTGGCCTGGCCTAACTGGTGGGGGACAAAAATTCAGGATGCGCATCCAGGCCGGCACCGAGCGCAAGGATTTCGTTCTGGCCTTAACCGAGCCGTACTTCCTTGATCGCCGGCTGTCGCTGGGCGGGCAACTATTCTTCAACGAAGCAAACTACCTCAGTTCGGTTTACGACCAGCGTAATTACGGTTTCAGCGTCGAGATTCGAAAGCCGCTGACGCCCTTTATCTGGGGTTCGCTCAATTATCGTTACGAGAACATCGAAATCTTTGATGTGTCGGCTGGTTCCTCGCCTGCCATCCAGGCCGAGGAAGGCTCGACCTCGAAAAGCCAGGTTGGTGGCAGCCTGGTTTGGGATCGACGGGACAGCCCGTTGCTGACCCGAACGGGCCAGCGCATTGCAATTACGCCCTACATCGCCGGCGGGTTTCTCGGGGGCGACGTTCAAACCTACGCCTGGGACATCGAGGCTACGCAATATTTCCATCTGCCTAAGGACCTGATTTTCCTCATCAACGCGGAAGCCGCGGTGGTTCAGGTCTGGGGTGATAACTCGCAGTTCACGTTCGTGCCCCCTCACGATGGAAACCGGGGCGTTTTCGTGCCCACGGTGCCTATCTATGATCGTCTCTATCTCGGAGGTTCAAATAACCTCCGCGGCTTCGCATTTCGTGACGTCGGTCCGCGCGACAGATTCGGCGAACCTCTTGGTGGCCAGACTATGGCTCGTATGACCGGCGAACTAACATTTCCTATTATCAAAAACGTCCGGGGCGCGGTATTTTACGATATCGGATTCCTCAATATCGATCCTTACGACTTCGGAGCGGACGATCACCTTGCATCCGACGCCGGATTGGGTTTACGTCTGGACTTGCCAGTTGGCCCATTGCGTATTGATTACGGTATCCCGATTGACAAAGATGGCCGAGGGAGCCAGGGGCATATCAATTTCAACGTAGGCTATCAATTTTGAACGGTCGGGTAACGAATCCGGTCTAAACGCCGTTCAACCTACCACATCCTATTGTCTGTTAACTGCTTATGAAAAAGATCCTTATAACTGTATTAGGCCT
>DATFCK010000425.1:0-3179 GCA_035253185.1 Chthoniobacterales bacterium
GTAGTTTGTGGTTGTGCTCGTGGTCGTTTGGGTCTGGGCGGATAGGGAACCAATGGCCAGACCCACCATGGCCATGGCTACCCCGCAATGAAGTAATCTTTTCATAGGTTGTGAAAAACAGAGACGAACGCCGAGGCTTGATTATTCAGCGTCGCGCTCTGCGATAAGCCGGTCATAACAATTTGTTAGCCGCGTTACACTTATCGGCGGTTAATTAAAGCGCCGTTGGACGGGCGGATAGATGAACGTCAAAGCTGCCGGCCAGGGTCATCGCCTCGGCGGCCGCCTTGTTCTGTCCGTTTTTTGCCAGCAATTCAGCCAGCAATTGCCAGCTTTCTGCCCGATACCATTCGGTTTGAAGGCACGTTCGCAGTTCTTGAACCGCCGCCGCCACCGCGCCCGTTTCCGCCAACAGTTTGATGTATCGCCGTTCGATCGCCCAATTCGAAAATCCAGTGTGCGCGGCCAGACGTAATCGCATCAAATCCGCCCGCCCGTGTTGCTTACCCTCAATGATGGCCAGTAATTCGTGCGCTTTGGCGGCAACCGCCGGCATTTGGGTGGCCCGGCCTAACAACCGGCGGGCGGTGTCGAATTCGTTTTGTTTTACGTGAACGGCCGCCAGATCTACCACCGCAAATGGGTGATCCGGCTCCCGTTTCAGCGCGTCACTCAGATGTTTTTCGGCCAGATCGAGCCGATCTTCACTCGATTCGAGCGATCCCAGGTTGACCAGCATCCGCACCGAGTCTCCTCCGTCGGCAATGGTTCGTTCCAGGAACGTCCGTTGATCTTTCCAGTCAAACGCGCGCGCAAATGTTCGGACCCCAAAAAAAAGGATCCAGGCTGCACCCAATACGCCCGCGGCCCTGCGGACGAACGTGGGGCGAAGCACTCGAATCCCGTGGTCGGAAGCCACCAACGTCAGTGCGGCGAACAGGAATGCCGACGGAATATAAAGCCAGTGTTCTGCCACCGACGCATTCAGGCGCATCACTCCGCTGATTGGCAGATAGGTCGCCGCCGCGCATACTAACAACGCGAACAACGCTGGATTCCGGAGCCGGCTACGGACCAACCAGATGAGGAAGCCGGCACTAATGGCAATTCCGACGAGCGTTTGCAGCTCCCGAGCTGCGGAAGCGACAGTGTCGTTTTGGAGATTGCCGGTAAACGGAGCGTTGACGTCGCGCTCCATGTGAAGGTTTACCGGTAAAACCAGGAGACCGGCATATTCCGCTACCGCACGAGCCATGATGATGGGTCGAACGCTAAGCGGAGCCCGAGTGCCAAATCGCGACGGAACGTTGTGCTCGGCCGGCAGACGTAACGAGAAATAAATGACAGCGATGAATAAGGTCGCCACGCCGAGCCGAAAGACGGCGCGATAACGCTTCAGAATCACCAGCAAGAGTATGGTTAACAGCGGAAAGACGAATCCGCTTTCCTTGCTGAGGGCACTACAGAGAAAGGCTGCCGCTCCGCAAAGCAAAAGTGTGATCGATTGACGCCCTTGCCTAACGATGCTGCGTAAAACCAAATAGCCGCCGGTAAAACCAAACAGTGCCGCCAGTGGATCGGCGCGCCCTGAAACATAAACTACCGCCGAACTATGCACCGGATGGATCGCCCAGATCAGAGCGGCAAAAAATGCGACCCAGCGGGCGCGGCATTTTTCGCAACCGAAAGCTTCCAGTAACGTCTGCGCGAACAACACCAGCGCAATGGCCGCGGCCGCGTGGATCAGAATACTGGTGAGATGATACGGGCCAGGTCGCGCCACAAAAAGCGCGTATTCGATCGTGTAAGTGAGCCGTTGCAAAGGCCGATAGAAATCGGAGGCCGCGGCGTCGGTGAACAGGTAGTGATTGAACCCTTCCGGAATGAGTCGCCAGCTTCGGATCAATGGATCGCGCAGGATTAACGCGGTATCGTCCCAGACAAAGCCGTTATGCAGGGCCGGCGCATAACTGATCAGCACGCTGGCTACCAATGCGATGCCCAACAGGAATGGTTTCACGAGTTGAGACGTGCGACCTGCCGGGGCGTGGTTGACAAAATCGCGCTGCCGCGGAATGGGATGGGGCGCTCGCGCGGGAATCCACGCATAAATGGCAAAATGATTGCAACAATCCGTACCAGCATCGCCTTGGGGTTGTGGCTGCTGCTCAGCAATGCTTATGCCGGTGGAGTGCCAGCGGACTGCCGGCAGCTCATCGTGTCGATTGCCCCTGATTGGGATTCAACCCGCGGCCACATGCAGTTGTTCGAGCGTAGCCGCGCGGGGGCAGCCTGGAAGCCGGTCAAAGGGCCCGTTCCGGTACTTTTCGGAAAACATGGAATCGCCTGGGGCACCGGTATAGCCGGACAAAATGAGGGTGGCCTGCAAAAGCGGGAGCGTGACGGGCGAGCGCCGGCGGGCATCTTCCGGATCGGAAAAATCTACACCTACGACGCCCAGTTACCGGCCGGCGCCGATTTTCCATTTCATCAGGTAACCAAAAGGGACGCCTGGATCGACGACGAAAATGATCCTAATTATAATAAATTCGTGGCTATCGAGGACCCGGCGAACCCGCCGCCCTGGTTTGAAAAGCAAAAAATGCGGCATAACGATTTTGCCTACCGATGGCTGGTGGAGATCCGGCATAACTCCGATCCGCCGGTGCCGGGACACGGGAGTGCGATTTTTTTTCATATTCGTCGCGGAGTCAGTAGGCCGTCGGCGGGCTGTACCACCATGGCGGAATCGGACCTCGTTAGTCTGATCCGGTGGCTGCGCGCCCCGCAAAACCCTTGTTATGCCCTTCTTCCGCGAAGCGAGTACGAACGCCGTCGACAGGCCTGGGGCCTACCGGACTTTCCTCCTACCGAATAATTTATGAGTACATCGAGTTGATTTCGGCGCACAGTGTATTTAATTGCCCGCTGTTATGCGACGCCCAAATCCACAATCAGAACAAAACATCCGGCGAATTGACACGAAGGCTCGTGCCAAAAAACAAACGCACGGATTCCAAGTCCATTTCATTCGAGGGACTTCAGCAGTAACTAAAATGTTCAGCGATTCCGTTTACGGTGGGAAAGCAGCGGCCCTACGTGCGGCGCGGAAGTTTAAGAACTCTGCCATGTCCAGCGCCTCCAGAGGTGGCGGCTCCAAGCGATCCAAATCGCGAAAG
>DATFCK010000426.1:0-6814 GCA_035253185.1 Chthoniobacterales bacterium
CCCGCCGGGCGCGTGCGCTACGCAGGCGCGCCGGAAAATTCGTCTGTTTCCACAGCACGAATTTTGTAGTTGGCGACGAACTGTTTCCTCAATGTTTCGAACGTTCCGGCTTCGATCGCTTCCCGCGCTTGTCGCATCAGATCGAGATAGAAGTGCAAATTGTGCAGTGTAATTAAACGCAGCCCGAGAATTTCTTCGGCTTTGATCAAATGCCGGATGTAAGCGCGCGAGAATTCGCGACAGGCAGGACACTCGCAACCTTCCTCAATCGGACCTTTCTGCATCGCATATTCGGCGTTCTTTAAATTCAAGGTGCCACCCGCAGTAAACGCCGTGCCATTCCGCGCCAGTCGCGTCGGCAGTACGCAATCGAACATATCGACGCCCCGCGCCACCATCTCCAGCATCTGCGGCGGCGTGCCCAGCCCCATGGCATAACGAGGTTTGTCGGCCGGCAGGAACGGCTCGCCGGATTCAATCGCCCGCATCATTTCCTCCTCCGGCTCGCCTACGCTGACTCCGCCGATGGCATAACCATCGAACCCGATGTCCACCAGCGCCTGCGCGCTTTCTTTGCGCAAATCATCAAACGTGGCCCCTTGGACGATGCCGAAGGCGAGCGGGCGCTCGCCGATTTCAAATTTCAAATTTCGAATTTCAAATTCGCGCTTAGAGCGCGCGGCCCAGCGCGTGGTCATCTCCAGACTCCGCGCCGCATAATCGCGATCGCAGGGCCACGGCGGGCATTCATCCAGCACCATCGCGATATCGCTCCCCAGCGTGCTCTGTATCTCCATCGCGATCTCCGGCGAGATAAATGCCGGGGTGCCGTCCACATGATTCTGAAAATGCACGCCTTCGTCTGTGATTTTCCGAAGTTTCGCCAGGGAAAATATCTGGTAACCGCCGCTGTCGGTCAGAATCGGTCCATTCCAGTTCATGAACCGATGCAAACCGCCCATGTGCCGGATCACTTCGAGTCCCGGCCTAACGAACAGATGATAGGTATTTCCGAGGATGATCTGCGCTTTCAACTCGCATAGTTCGCGCGGACTAACTCCTTTAACGGTTCCCTGCGTTCCTACGGGCATGAACACCGGTGTCTCAATCACACCATGCGGAGTCGTTAGCCGTCCGCGGCGTGCTTTGGAACTCTTATCGTGACCGAGTAACTCAAACATTCGGCGGCAATATGGGTGACTTTCGCTGGTGGGGCGAGCGTTCACCGTTACTCGGTCGGAACAAGGCCTGGATCGATTCCCCGGCCTCTAATTGGCGGCCGGCTCGCTCCGCCCCGGAGAGCGGTTGAGCCTCGCCCACCCGATTAACTGCTCGTCCGCGGTGGGAAGCTAGCCGCGGTCGTTGCGAAAGTTTCGCCGACGCAAATGGAGGAGCGATCCGGCAGCGCCCAAGAGCCCCATGGCATAAGTCGAAGGCTCGGGGACAGCTCCTAGATTGATGTTGTCCAAATAAGAAGTGCTAAAATTGCTGTCCATCCGGATCAGAACGGTCGATGCCTGATACTGACCCAGGCCGTTAGGTGTAAGTCCAAGATTGATGTTTTGGAGCGTGCCATCCTGAATGAAAGTCAATGAACCAGCGGTCAAATCCCGGTAGGACAGGCTGGCGCTGACTCCGGGCACACTAAAGTCAACGGAGAGCCGAAACTGGTACCAATCGGAAGCTAATAGCGAATCTCCGAACAACTCCTGATCATTTGCAATTCGCAGGTAGCTACCGCCCTGATAACCGAAGGTTATTCCTAAGAAATGAAGCTGCGTGGCAACGCCGGCCCCAATCCCATCAAACTGCCATTGCACGTTCGTGTCAGCCGAGGTGTAGGTAAAAGTGGAGCCGACGGAGCGCTGGGCACCGACGGCGTTCTGAACAGAGGGAGAGCGAACAGTCAACGTCGGGTTGACCCCAGGACCTGCACCAACGATTGGGGAAAACCAAGTGCTGACCGCCATCCAGCCATCCTGATTGACCAAATCCTGGCCTGACGTCAGATTTTCGAAGTCGTAAATGAAGGTGTTCTGGGCGTTTGCCCAAGCGCTGAATGCCAGAAGGACTAACAGGGCGGGCCAATATTTGCCTGTTTTCATGGGGAGCCTTTCGTTAGGAATTAGCGCTCCAAGCGTAGGGGGAAACCTAACTGTCGGTCAATACTAATTCCTGGCCTTGGCCAGGTTTTCCCGTTAAAACAGCAGCGCACGCCTAACCGCGACGCTTACCGCGAATCTCACGTAAAATACGGGACGCGCAGCCTAGCCCGCGGTGCAGATCGGATCGATTCAGTCGAACCAAGATCGCCTAACAGCCACACCGTGATGGCGCACGCAATCAAACAGACGTCTTTGATGAGCGCGCCATACGGGTCGGTCAGCATCCATGGATTTCCTGTCGCCACCAGGACAATGAGCGCGCACATCCACAAAGTTGCCACTGTGACCGACATCCTTTCTCGCCATCCGGTGAGCAACCAAAAGCCCACCGCGATCTGGGCTAAACCCATGAGTTGAAGTGTTAGGAGAGGATTGCCCCACCAGATGCCGGATCGTTGCACCAGATCGATTTCATCCGGCCTAACGAACAGGAGCTTTGGCACCAGGCCTTCATATAACCAGACGATTCCAAGCGCGTTTCGCGCGCTCACTTTGATAAACCAGATTCGTGCATTCATAAAATCTTCGTGGCATCGGCTTCCAGCCGATGAATTGGTTCAAAACATCGGTCCCTCGACTGCGGGACCGACGCTACAAGATGCGGCCGCCCCATCCATACCGGCACGCCCGGCGAATAGTTAGCCGTGACCAGTTTCGCGGTTGGCCACCATCCTCCGGTTGCGCCCAGCAGGTCGTCGTCAGCGACGTCGACATCGATCGAACATTGTTGCCAGGGCTCGTGCCAGACCCGGAAAAACTGTTTCCGCCAGCCGGCGGTGGTAAAGGCGGTATAACGTTCGAGCAGAAATTCGGTTAACGATCCGGGCTCGCAGGACTTGAATTCATCCGGTAACAGCGCCCGATATCGGAAGGCACCTTGTCTGGCGGCGACCGTGCCTCGAACTTCGCCGTCACCACCGTCGTTTGCGTACGACAGTTTCCCGAATCGGTAGGGCAAGCCGAACGTAATTGGTCCCAGCATCACGCTCAGCCGGTTGGAAAGCCATTCCGCCATGAAAAAGATGGCCGGCTCGCCGTTATGGCGGACGTAAGTGCGAACGTTGAAAAAATTATGGGTGGCGATTGGTTTTAGGAAAGCGGCCGAGAGTTTCCCGCCGAAGCGCGGCCGCATGTCTCGCATGGTGAACGCAACCACGCTCACGAAGGCGCGGCCTTCGAAAAGATCGAGCGTGAAAGGCACATATCTCTGGAGCGTCTCGGGATCGGACTGGTAGTGAATGAAAACGGCGTTGTCCCAATTCGCCAGGAACAGCGGTTCGCCACCATGACTCAGGAGTCGCTGCCGGGCAGCGTCACTCGTTAGTCGTGGAGCCGTGATTGTGTTCACACGCCGCTCCGGAAGCCGGCCATCAAATACACGGTTGCCAGCGCGCCGTAACCGAAAAACAGGACAAAATGAATGAGGGTGCGCGCGGTATCGCCTCGCCAATGGCTCGGACTGTAGTGCAGCCACTGCATTCCCGAGCGGATTAGCCAGAACAGGCCAATGCCGGTTGCGAGCCAGACCGTGATTGGACTAACGGCAGTGGCGATGTCACCGGCGAACCTCCACGTGATGACACCGAAAATCGCCAGTGTTATTGAAATGAAATAGCAGTGGATCCGAAATACTTCCCGGACCAGCAAAGGCATTTTGTCCAGATCCGGTTTCCATTTCATGATTCGGATTAACGACAGGTTCAGGACGGCGACGGCCAGCTGGACGACGGCAGCTACGCGTAAACCGGGTTCGAGCAAATCAGGTAATGAGTTCATGATTTTGAATAGATGTGGTGCAATGCCGAACGAAGTTCGGGGAAATCGAACTGAAACCCGTGTTCCAAAAAACGTTTGGGCGAGCAGCGTTGGCTAACGAGCGCGAGCTCCGCTTCCGTGCCCATTAAGGCGCTGCCGAGCCGGGCAGCGAACACCGGAACGGGGGGACTCCAGGGGCGATGCAGGGTCCGTCGCAGTTCGCGCATGAATTCGGAGTTTCGCACCGGATTTGGAGCAGTGGCGTTCAGCACGCCCGCGACGGTGTCATCCTCGATCGCCCGGATAAACATGCGAACCAGGTCGTCGATATGAATCCAGGAGATGAATTGGCGACCATTCCCGATGTGTCCGCCGAGAAACCAGCGGGTTAGCCTGCCTAACAACGCCAGGAAACCGCCGTTGCGTCCCATAACGACGCCGAGCCGCAGAATGATTTTGCGCGTGTTCGGGGCGTCGATGCCATTGAACGCGCCTTCCCAATGTTCGCACACCTGCGCCATGAAATCGGAGCCGTGCGGCGCGTTTTCATCCGACCAGGCGTCGCCGCGATCCTGGTAAATGCCCACCCCCGTTGCCTGGATGAAAACTCTTGGCGGAGCGGAGGCGCGTTCGATGGCGTGACCGAGGGCGCGAACCGAATTCACCCGCGACTCCAAAATTTCGCGTTTGTTTTCCGGCGTGTGCCGCGAGTTGACGCTCTTGCCGGTTAGGTTGATTACGACCTCCGCGCCGCCAAGTGTGGTTACCCAGTCCCCGGGATTCTGCCCGTCCCACTGGATTTCGGTGGCGCCGTCATGGCGTTTACCTGGATGGCGGGTCAGAATGATGACTTCGTAGTCCCGGGCGAGGAGACAAGCCGTTAACCCTTGCCCAACGAATCCGCTGCCACCGGCGATGACGACTCTTGATTTCATCGTGTATCTCTCCAATCCGCACTGGATATAAAAGCGGCGGCAGTTCCCACCTGGCTGGGGAGCGCATGCGTATCGCGTGCTGGTGATCGCGTCTCGCGATCACGAACTTCAAAAGACTGTTTCGGCGAAACGCCGAAACCAGCACGCCACAGGCGTGCGCTCCCCGGAGAAAAGGCAGCGATCGCGTAAATGGCGACTAATGCGGCAAAGACGACGGTCAATGCGTGGTAACCGATCTTGTAAATCCGATTGGTTAGGAACGGCCGGGCATCAAAGATCGCAAGCTGCACAAAGAGCCGAACGGCCCAGAAAATCGCAATGAATAAACACAGCGAACGCGAAACCGGATCGCCGTTAGCCATCGAGTCAGCGTTGGCGAACGTCAGCACGGAAAAGCCGATAATGATCAGGACGATGAAACATCCATAAACCCAAAAAAGACGCCGGATAAATGGATGAAGACCCGCCAAATTTTTTCGCCAGTTAAGCGCGCGTGGAACCAGCGCACTGGCGATGAGAATTCCAAGCTGACTAACCGCGGCCATATAAAGAAGTGTTTTCATAATGCTCCAATCGCGTGCATGAACGGGACAATTACGCCGCGCACGAACGGTGGATGAAATAATCCGAACGCCGGAAGGGCGACCAGAAAAAGGGTAAACAGTCGATTGTTAAACCGATAACGGCCTGCGATGGGAGTGCGTTGGGCGATCATTCCCCAGCCTTGCAGCAGGAAATAGCTAGTTGGTAATCCGTAGCCGGCGCCGGCGGGAAGAGAAATCACCAGTTCATGCAACAGACCGGAAATGAAGAAAGTAATCAGCGTCGCCCTAACGACCCCGATCGAGCCGGCCATGGGCCGAAAAACGGTTTCGATTACCAGTTGTTGAAAGGCGCGATTCCAGCGGCGCCCCCAGAACCCGGCGAGTTTGTCAGCTTTCCACGGCGCATTCATGATCGGACGCGCCGGTCTGCCCCGTAATCGCCAGCCGGCCGCGGCCAGACTGAACATGCCAAAGTGCGCGATCAAGATCAGGCCAATCATCCCGATCCAGCCGGCCACCAGGTCATGGGTGAAGTGGCGGGCGAATCCCCACAAAAGCAGCGCCCCGAGAGCCATCTTTCCGAGCGCAGCGGCGATGTTAGGCAATTCGGCCAGCAGAGTTGATTTCGCGCGTTTGGGCCCAAGGAAAAGACCGGCGTCCATGTCCGGCCATAGAAGGAAATAAGCGAGCTGGTGGATGATTGCCGGACGGCTGTTTTGCGCGGCCACATGCAAGGTGAACCATTTACATCCGAGAAAGATTGCACCGACCATCAACCACATGAACAGCCATGGCTCGACGTGATTGCGGACGAACAGCGCCGACACCGGAAGTATAACGAGAGGTATCCACGCCGCGATGTCCAAGGAGCACCGGCTTTCCAACCGCCGATTACGGCAGTATTCGCCAGCTGGGTCGCTGCCGTTGACATGTTCTTCGCCATGAGACATTGAGCGCGGTTTCCCAGCCGCGGAAACGACCGTTAATCGGCGGTTGTAAAACCGCCGCTCCTTGGACGCGCATTGCAAATGGGTGCATCCGCGACGAGCGGCGATCCAGCGATAGCCGGCATCCACCCACGGATGCACGAAGGGCAGTTTGCCGATCCAACCGAGCGGGCGGAGCCACCAAATTTGATTCGCGAGAAAGAGGACGGCATTTGCGCCGCCATAGTGTTCGCCGTCGACAGTCAGAACTCGCATCTCTTCCAGCGGTGCGCCCGGTACGAGGCCGAGACGGCGTTGAACCCAGGGAGTTTGCAGGGGAGTAAAAGCGAAGCCGCGCCTGGCGAAGAGCTGCCGGAACTGATTGGCGGCGGCGATGCAGAACCGGCACTTGCCGTCGTAAAGAATCCAGCCGCCGAGGCGGCGAGTTTTTGTGGCATTGGCTTCCAGCCAATGAGTCCGAGGCGGAC
>DATFCK010000427.1:0-3491 GCA_035253185.1 Chthoniobacterales bacterium
GTCGATCCCGACTTTTTCGAAAAATTTCGCCTAACGATTACCGAGGAATCATTTCTCCTGATTGAGGGTGAAGTCCAGAATTCAGACGGCGTGGTCCTGATCAAAACCCGGGATATTCGTCCGCTTCAGCATGAGGAACTGATCGGCAGCGCATCGCACGATTTTCATTGAGAGCGATCTGCGTTGTTATCTTTTCGCGACAGCTTTGTCGTGCGGCGCGTCCCCGCGCCGCTTTGCAACCGAAAAGCTTTTGTTAGGTGAAGTTTCGCCGAAAGCGGTGCGAGGACGCACCGCACTCCAAAGCGCTGCGCGCAAAACGCCGACGAACATTATTCTCCAGCGTGCCGGCGCGACGGCTCCTTCGGTTCGGCTGCCCGTTCCGGCGGCTTATCGTCGGATTTCATCCACTCGGTGTGGAACACCCCCGGCTTATCGATTCGTTCGTAGGTGTGCGCACCAAAGAAATCGCGCTGCGATTGCAACAGGTTCGCCGGTAACCGCTCCGATCGGTAACTGTCAAAGTACGCCAGTGACGCACCGAACGCGGGAACGGCCACTCCTTGCTGAACCGCGGCCGTTACCGCAACCCGCCAGTTCTCCTGGGTGTCTTTGATGATCCCGGTAAAATACGAATCCAGTAGCAGATTGGGCAGCTCTTTATCACGTTGATAGGCTTCGACGATGCGATTGAGGAACTTCGCGCGGATGATGCATCCGCCCCGCCAGATGGTAGCGATGTCACCGAAGTTCAGGTTCCATTTATATTGAGTGCTGGCTGCGCCTAACAATTCCATCCCCTGAGCGTAGGACACGATTTTTGAGGCATAAAGCGCATTTCGAACCGCTTCGATGAGTGCCTTACGATCGCCCCCATATGGCTTCGGTTTCGGCTGGGGCAAAATTTTCGATGCATGAACTCGTTCGTCTTTACGCGATGAAATCACCCGCGCTTCGACCGCAGCGTTGATGGTGGAAATAACCACCGATTGCTGGATGGCTGATTGCAACGTCCAAATCCCGGTCCCCTTCTGGCCGGCTTTATCGAGAATCACATCCACCAGCGGTTTGTTTGTGTCCGGATCGATTTTGCGAAAAACCTTCGCCGTAATTTCAATCAAGTAACTGTCGAGCTCGCCCTGGTTCCAAGTCTCAAATGTTTCCGCCAATTCCGGCGCGCCCATCCCAACCACGTCCTTCAGAATTGCGTAAGCCTCGCAAATCAGCTGCATGTCGCCGTATTCGATTCCGTTATGGACCATTTTGACGTAATGACCGGCGCCATCCGGGCCCATGTAACGACAACATGGTTCGCCGTCCACTTGGGCCGCGATTTTCCGAAAGATCGGCGCGATAATCTCCCATGATTCGCGGGGTCCACCGGGCATCAGTGACGGGCCTTTCAGCGCGCCTTCTTCGCCACCGGAGACGCCCATGCCGACGAAGTGAATGCCCTTGCCTTCAAGATCTTTGCAACGCCGCTGGGTATCCGTGAAAAGTGAATTGCCGCCGTCGATGATCACGTCGCCTTTGTCGAGCAGCGGCGCCAGCTGCTCGATTACGGCATCCACCGGCCCGCCGGCTTTGACCATGATCATCGCCTTGCGCGGACGCTTTAACGCCTTCACAAAGTCCTCCAGCGTCTCGCCGCCGACGATATTTTTGCCCTTGGCCCGGCCACTGACGAATTTCTCAGTTACCGCGTGGGTTCGATTGTAAACCGCGACCGAAAAACCCTTCGACTCCATGTTCAGGACAAGATTTTCGCCCATGACGGCGAGGCCGATTACCCCAATATCACTTTGATTGGTATTCATTTTGAGTGTCTCCTTCTAGTGGCCGGTGATAACCGGCCGATCAGTCTAGCGATCAATCCGAGGGCATGGCAAATCCCGTTTGCAAAGTTCTACTGACCGACGCCCCGTTGCAGGCGCCGCCCGGCACGCATTACGGAAGCGGTGCGATCGTGGATTTTTTCGGCACGGTGCGGCCACTTGAAGACGGCCGCGAGATTTCAGGTATTGATTACGAGGCGAATCAGTCAATGGCCTCCCATCAAATGGAACGAATTACGCGGGATGCCATTCAGAAATTCAATCTCGATGGCGCGGTCGTCCATCACCGGCTCGGATTTGTGCCCGCCGGCCAGGCCTCGGTTTTCGTTCGAACGACCAGCCGCAATCGGGCCGAAGCATATCGGGCAAACCAGTGGATGATGGATGAATTAAAAACGAGAGTGCCTATTTGGAAGAGACCGAAATTTATTACCGTAGCGCCGGCATCCACCGCCCAAAAGGAGTCAGTTAGTTCGCGATGAACTGGGCTAATCGCATCACCCTGAGCCGGCTCGTTCTGACGTTGCTTTTTGTAATGTCGCTCAATTCATCCTGGGGTTACGCGCGGACGGCGGCCCTGATCATTTTTCTCATTGCCGGCCTGAGTGATTTTGTCGATGGCGAGGTCGCCCGTCGTTATGGGAATGTAACCAACTTTGGAAAGTTGATGGATCCGCTGGTCGACAAGATTATGATGGCGGCGGCTTTCATCTCGCTGGTTCCGCTGAAAGCAATTCCAGCGTGGGCGGCAACCGCGGTGGTGGCGAGGGATTTTCTGATCACGGGATTACGAATGATGGCGGGAACGAAAGGCAGGGTCCTTCCGGCGGAGCGTCTGGGAAAACACAAGACATCGTGGCAGATCGTTACCGTGATTTTTTTCCTGCTGCTACTCTCGGCGATCGAATTGCGTTACGCCGATATTCATACCGAATGGTGGAGACACGCCTGGAACGATGCCGGCCGGGTGCTGATCTGGATCACGGTCGGCCTAACGATCTTTTCCGGGCTTGGGTTCGCCTGGAACAACCGGGAACTCATCGCGCCGGATCAGTGAAATAGCCTAACCACGGCCGGTGGGAACCGGGATAATGTCCGCCCGGGCGACAACGCGAACGGCGGCCTAGAATATCGTCTGCGGAATTTCTACCCGGTCACCCGGCTGCAACGGCACATCTTTCTCGGGGTTCTTGCGGAATTGGCGGACGTCAAAAACCTGGACTTTGCTGCCGCGCAAAAGCCTTACCCGTTTTTGATCGGCGAACTCGTTAAATCCGCCGGCGGCATTGATCGCGGTTAACAAGGTCATGTCCTCGGTAAACGGCACCCGGGAGGGTTGCCGCACCGCGCCGCCGATGTTCACAAACCGGGCGGCCGGCTGCATGATGATGGTGACGTTTGGGTTGGTGTAGATTTTGCCGACTCGATAGGCATTCTCAACATCCCGGGCCAGCGCGCTGGGAGTCAGCCCGGCCGCTTTCACCTTGTTAATATAAGGCAGACTGATGGAACCGGTGGAATCGACGACGTAAGTATTGTTGACCTGCAATTGTTCGTCCTGAGGAACGCCTCCGATTTTCAATTCAATTGGATCGCCGATCCGCAACGTCGCCTGACCGAAAACCAGGCTGGCGCTGCCTAACAACAACGCGAAAAACA
>DATFCK010000428.1:0-3705 GCA_035253185.1 Chthoniobacterales bacterium
CCATTGGGGTCGCCATCATGTAATCGGACATCGCGAAGGCCGTCATCCGCACCGGGGCCGACATGGCCGCGGACATCGCGATCGTTAACAAACAGATTGGGGGCGGTTCTGTCCCAATCGCTGGGCGCTATTTAAGAAGCCCTGCCTTGAGGCGTGGTGCCGAATTACCCCAAAATGAACTTCGAATTAAATTCCTGAAAGTTAGGGAAGGCGTCTCAGGCACGGACTTCCATTCCTAATGCGACGGTTGCGAAACCTGAATCGCTTGAGGTGTTCGCGCGCGATTCTTTCACAGTCCGGCGATGCGCCGCCATGCCCATGACACAGCTTTTTCGACCGCGGGCCAATTCAATTGCCAGAGCTGTCGTATTTGGCGTGCCGCTCTTCGCCGCCGCTGCGTCCTACGGATGGTATCTGTTCACCTGGTCGGATTATTCCACCGAGACGCATCAGCCGTTCGATCAACCGGTGCCGTTTAGCCATCAGCATCATGTGGGTGGTCTCGGTATCGACTGCCGCTATTGCCACACTTCCGTCGAGCAATCGTCCTTCGCCGGTATTCCGTCCACGGAAACGTGCATGAGTTGTCATTCGCAGGTCTGGAAAGACGCGCCTGTTTTGCAATCGGTGCGTGATTCCTGGCAGACCGGGACGCCAATCAAGTGGCGGCGCGTCCATGATCTGCCGGACTACGTTTACTTCGATCATAGCATCCACGTGGCAAAAGGCGTGGGCTGCGCGACTTGTCACGGCCAGGTCAACGAGATGCCGCTGACCTGGAAAGCGAAGTCGCTCTACATGCGGTGGTGCCTCGATTGTCACAACCAGCCGGAGAAGTTTCTGCGTCCGAGCGACAAAGTGGTCGATATGCGCTACCAAATGCCGCCCGACCAGCTCGCCTTTGGGCGTCAACTGGTTAGGCGAAACCATGTTCACACCGCGGGTCTGACCGACTGCTACACCTGCCACCGATGAACGACCGTTACTTTCGCAACGACGACGAGTTTCCTCCAGGATCGTCTGATTGGCCTAACGAATTATCCCGCCGGAAGTTCCTGACCATCATGGGCGCCTCGATCGCCCTGGCCGGCGCCGGCTGTACCCGCAACCCGCCGGAGCACATCGTTCCCTATCGAAAGCAGCCCGAGGAAATCATTCCGGGCAAGCCGCTCTACTTTGCGACCGCCCTTACCCTGGGTGGTTATGCGCGCGGCGTTGTGGTCGAAACGCATGAAGGCCGCCCGACAAAAATCGAAGGCAATTCGCAACACCCGGCGAGTCTGGGTGCGACCGACGTATACATGCAGGCAGATCTGCTGACGCTTTACGATCCGGAACGTTCGCGATCTGTCACACATCGGGGGCGGATCAGCACCTGGCAGGAGTTTCTGGGTGAGTTAACTGCCGCCGCTCAAGGCTGGGCGCAAGACGGTGGCGCCGGCTTGCGTCTTCTAACCCGGCATGATACGTCCCCGACTTTTCTCGATCAGATCGATCGACTGCTGCTGAAGTATCCGGCCGCGAAGTGGCATGAGTTCGATCCGCTAATGACCAACCGACCGCGCGCTCTTTATCACCTCGATAAAGCCGATGTCATCGTATCGTTAGGCTCAGATTTCCTGTGTGATGCCGCGGTCGGTTTGAAATATGCCCGGGAGTTCTCCGCCCGTCGTCGGCCCGATGGGAACATGAATCGGCTTTATGTCGCGGAGTCGACGCCAACCATCACCGGTTCGATGGCCGACCATCGCTTCGCGGTTTCGCCGAACGAGCTGGAGAAGTTTGCCGCAAATCTACCGGAACCGGTTGCCCGCGATTTGCGGACACACTCGGGACGGTCGCTTGTCGTCGCGGGCGAATATGAATCACCCGAGGTCCATCGCATGGCCCGCGAGCTTAACGACGCGTTAGGCAACACCGGCGCCACGGTTGATTATCTGGACGAAGAAAAGCGCGGCCGCGGGTTGGACGAACTGGTCAGAGAAATGCGCGGGGGGACGGTCGACACCCTGATCATGATCGGCGGTAATCCCGCTTACGACGCGCCGGTCGATTACGAATTTTCACAGGCGTTAACGAAAATTCCGCGCACCGTTCACATCGGTCTTTACCCAAACGAAACCGCAGCGATGTCGCTATGGCACATCGCCGAGGCCCATCCGCTTGAAACGTGGAGCGATGCGCGCGCAATGGACGGCACAGTCAGTATTGTGCAGCCCATGATCGAACCGCTCTTCGGCGGACGATCACGGCACGAACTTCTCAATGCGCTCCTTCAGCAACCGCCTCTTACCAGCTACGATATCGTGCATGGATTCTGGCAGGCCCAACATTCTGAGGCCGATTTTGAATCGATGTGGCGCCGGGCGTTGCATGACGGCGTTGCCCCGTTTCGAATCGGCGGGGCAAGCTCATCCTCAACTGCATCCTCAGCCACCACTGATCGAAAACCGAAAGCCGAAAATTCGTTACAGCTTCTGATTCGACCCAGCCCGCGTCTGCACGACGGGTCGTACGCGAATAATGCCTGGCTGCAGGAATTGCCGGAAACGTTTACCAAGATCGTTTGGGATAATGCGGCGATCGTTAGTCCAGCGACAGCGAAACGTTTGGAAATTGAAAATGGCGACATTGTCAGGCTGAAGTTCCGCGGCCGGAGTATAGAAGCGCCGGTTTGGACCTTGCCGGGACAAGTGGATGATTGCGTCACCGTCCATCTTGGCTACGGCCGGACGCGCTCCGGGTCGGTCGGCAACCACGTAGGTTTCAATGCCTACGGACTTCGCACGTCCGACGCGAGGTGGGGTGGGGGCGGTCTTGTGCTGGAAAAAACGGGCAAGCATCATGACCTGGTCGGCGTTCAGCACCATTTTGAAATGGAGGGGCGCGAACTGGTGCGGGTTGGTACACTCGCAGATACCCATGCTTCGCCTAACGATTCATCAAAATCGTCCGAAGGCGCTCCGGGTCCGGACGACACGCTTTATCCAAACGTCGATTACCGAACCGGTCACAAATGGGGCATGGCGATCGATCTCAACACCTGCATCGGTTGCGGCACCTGCACCATCGCCTGCCAGGCCGAGAACAACATCCCGGTGGTAGGCCGGGAGCAGGTGGCGATGAATCGAGAGATGCACTGGATCCGGATTGACGGCTACTTTGATGGCGAAGCGCGCATGCTGCATCAACCGCGTCCGTGCATGCATTGTGAAACTGCGCCGTGCGAATTGGTCTGTCCGGTCGCAGCCACCGTGCATAGCAGCGAAGGCCTGAACCAGATGGTGTACAACCGCTGCATCGGCACGCGCTATTGCTCCAACAACTGTCCCTACAAGGTGCGGCGATTCAATTTTCTCGAATACGACGCCAACCAGTTCGAGCAGCCGCCCACCCGAAAGCTCATGCGCAATCCAAATGTCTCCGTTCGCAGCCGCGGGGTGATGGAGAAATGCACCTACTGTATTCAGCGCATCAACGCGGTGAAGATCGATGCGCAAAAAGCGAACCGCGCAATTCAGGACGGTGAAATCATCCCGGCATGCGCGCAAGCCTGTCCCGCGGACGCGATTGTGTTCGGCGACTTGAATGATCCTAACAGCCGCGTGACCAAACTTCATGGATCACCGCTGAGCTATGGAATGCTCGCCGAACTCAACACCCGCCCGCGCACAAAATATCTGGCGAAGTTGCGCAACCCAAATC
>DATFCK010000429.1:0-3128 GCA_035253185.1 Chthoniobacterales bacterium
GAAAGCATCTGTCCTTTGAACCGGTCTTCGCCGACCGCGAAAATCTTCTGCTCTACTTCGTCGAGCAGATTGTTCACTTCATCCTGCTCTTCATAAGCGCGCCGCACGCTTTCGGTGGCGGCGGTGATGATCTGCCGCAGGATGTATTTGTCCCTAACGATCTCGAGATAATAATTCACGTTTGCGGCCGTCGGCACAAACGTGAAAAGGCTGGTAACGAAAGACGCGCCACCCACCGTTTCGAGCAAATTCCGATCGCGCAGAAACTGGGTGAAAGTGATCAGATCGATTGCCTGGTTTGCGTTCCATTGTTCGACCAGCGCTTCGTAGATGGTCTGGTGGGCCGGAACGTAGAAATACTCGACCGTGATCTTGGCTACGGCTTCCGCGATGGTGTCGCGCGGCGAAATCAGCATTGAGCCGAGCACGCCCTGCTCAGCTTCAGCGCTGTGCGGTGGGGTCCGGTGAATATCCTGGGTAGAACCTGTTGGCGACGTGGGAAAAACTTTTTCGCCGCTCCGCGCTGCCGAACCTCGGCCAGCGCCATTTCCCGCTGTTCTTCGAGGCTTCTCACCACTCCATGGAGATGGTGGTTGAGTCGCCAATGGTTAGGATGATTCTTTTTTCCGGCGGAAAAATCCTCGTTTCTTCTCCGGCTCTTCTGGGGACGTCGCCGTGGCTTCCGCTTTGGGCGCTTCCGCAGATTTCACCTGGAAATGAAATTTGGTGGTTACGTCGTGATGCAACTTGATCGTGACTTCGTGATCGCCCGTGTTCTTGATCGGGTGTTCGAGCACAACTTTGTGCCGGTCGATATCCGTGCCGATTTCATTTTTGAGGCGCGTCACAATGTCATTCGCGGTGACCGAACCGAATGCTTTGCCGCTCTCGCCGGTCGCCAGCGTGAACGTCACTTTGAGTTTGCCAATGCGACGGGTGAGTTCTTCGGCATCGTTCAATTCGCGCGCTTCGCGTTCGGCGCGCTTCTTCTTCAAATTATCGAGCTGACGCATGCTGGCCGGCGTCACTTCATGGGCTTTGCCGCGTGGCAGAAGATAATTGCGCGCATAACCACGGCGTACTTTGACCACATCGGCTTCAGCACCGAGGCCGGGAACATGTTCAGTTAAAATGATTTCAGTGGAGGGCATGGGTAAACGCGCTGCCGGCTGGTGGAAGCGCGGAACGTATGAAAGCAGCGGGAAGGATGTCTGTCAACCCGTCAAAGAATGACGAAATCCGGATGTGGAATGACGAAGGAATGGCTGCTGCGCGGAATGAGGAATGATTAAAAGCAGCCACTAAGCTAAGAAACTCCCTCCAGCGCGATGCAGGGCAACAGGGGCGCCGTTGTAACGATTTACGCTTTTAACGATTCAACGTCTGACTAATCGCGGCCGCGATTAGTCACACCATTCCCAATTTCATCCGGCCGGCTTCACTGATCATGTTCTGGTTCCACGGTGGATCCCAGACCAGCTGGACGTCTGCTTCATCCACGCCATCGATGCTGAGAATTTTGCTCTGGGCATCGTGAGCAATGGCCGGTCCCATTCCGCAACCCGGCGCGGTTAAGGTCATCTTCACTTCCACTCGTGTTCCGCCCTCGTCATTTTTGATGAGCCGGCAATCGTAGACCAGGCCGAGGTCCACAATGTTTACCGGAATTTCCGGGTCGTAACATTGTTTGAGTTGATCCCAGACAGCTTTTTCGTCTACCGGTCCGCCTTCACTGGTTTTCTTCGGTGCGCCATTGGTTGTGGGTGGCGCCTCGAGACCGAGCGCGTCGAGATCCTTTTCGGCGATCCGCGACAATCCATAGGGCGTGGCGATCGTATAACTTCCGCCTAACGTCTGGGTAACCACGCCCTGGGTTCCGGCCGGCAGCATCATCTTGGTGCCGCTGGGAATCTGAATGGCGTCGGTATCTCTGCTTAACGTAAATTCAGTGTGCTCGTGCATGGTCGTTTTCGTGAGCCGTTAATTTCGCCTAAGACAAGGGAGTTGTCATCCCGAAGGCGACAAATGTTGTCCCCCGTGCTGAGCGAAAACGAGAGTTCCAAGTTCCAACCTCCAGCATCCAGTGAAGCACTAAAGTCGTTGAATCGTTGAAGCGTTGAAGCGTTGAAGCGTTGAAGCGGTACCGCATGACCGGATTGCCAGGCGGCCCGGTCCTTTTCTGGGGAGCACAGGCTACCAGCCTGTAGTTGCCGGCAGCCTGCCGGCAATCGCGAAGCGACAACGAATTGAAAATCGTCTCGGCAAGCTGCCGAGACCAACAGGCTAGCAGCCTGTGCTCCCCGGACTAACCGCGTCCGCGCGATGTTTCGTCCCGGGTACCGCACGCGTCTCGCATCTGATAAAGAGTTTACTCGATTTGAAGATCGGGCGCGGAATGTGTCAGAACCGGAAACGGTTCTGATAAGGATGATTCGTTAAAATGTTGAATCGTTTAATCGTGAAAGCAAGGCGGCGGCGACGCCGTGGCATCGGCTGCGGTGCCAGTCCGGCTCGGACCCGATGGGACATAGACCGCGGGTGCCTTTGGGAATCGAGGTCGGGAGGTCGTTGCGCGCAGCGCGCCTGTGTCCCCGAGTTCTACCCTCCAATTATCTGTGTTGATCTGTGTCGATCTGTGGCTCCGAAACGATTTTTATTTTAGTGGGCTGTGTCGCAGCCGATAATTTTTCGACCAGGGTCGGTGCGGTTGTTTTGCGGGAGTCCTTAGGCTCGGCGCCAAGCGCATTGCGGAGCGCGCCTTCAACCAACTGGGCGCAATGAATCTTTACCGGCGGCAGCGGACCGAGCGGCGCGGATAATTCTTCGCCCGACATGGTGCTGGCTTCAGCCGCGGTTTTGCCTTTCAACATTTCGGTAGCAACGCTCGCCACCGCGATGGCGGTCTGGCATCCGAACGACTGAAATGTGGCGCGATCAATCACCTTGCGACCGTTCTCCTCCCGAAACTTGATCCACATCCGAAGCATATCGCCGCAATCAGGGCTGCCGACGGTACCAACTGCATCGGCGTCCTTCATTTCACCGACGTTTTTCGGGTTTTGAATCGCTTCGTTAATCTTTGATCCTAAGTCTTCATTCATAAGCCGATGCGGAATGACGAATGACGG
>DATFCK010000430.1:0-12888 GCA_035253185.1 Chthoniobacterales bacterium
TCATAAGCCGGTCCGGCGTCGTTGAGCGATTCGTCGTAGTGGAAGTAATGAAATCTATGAGAGTGAATGGTGCGCCCCACGTAGGCGCCGTAAAACTCGTTGCCCTTTTGAGGCCGTTTGCGGCGCTTGCCTTTACCGTCATCATCACTTTCGAAGATGATGTTGTGATCGGGAGCGTAAATGGCTCCGGTGATATCGTTCTGCTTGAAGACGATGTTGCCGCTGGCCTTGTAGGGGGTGTAGACGGATTCGTTGCCTAACGGGTCGATGTAGGAGTCTTTCGCCAGCTTGCCGCTGTCGGGCTGGGTCACGCCAAGCAGTAGCAAATCCTTGGCGTCATCACTCTGGGTGTCGAACCCACCATGGTTGGTTTTGGTCTCCTTGGTCTCGCCGATTTTCAAATCGTGATCGAAAAAGATCCTGGCCTGCACGTCGGAAATTACCTTCCCGGTGGCGCCATCGACCTTTTGCTCGATCACCACGGTCCCGCCATCATCCAGCTTAATGTTGCCGGTCACCCAAATGTCCACATACCGGTGAACAGTTGGCGTGGCTACGGTCCAGCCGGATGGCTTTGGAGCAGCCTTCAGCGTCCATTTGTCACCGCCCGCCAGGGTCAGGTCGCCTTTGGTCACCACTTGTCCATTGGTGACGCTGCCGACAATCACCCGAGTCGGGGCCGCCGGATTGGTGGACAGATTGTCCAAATCCGGTGTGTCCTTGTTGACCTTGGTAAGCGTTCGCAGGTCCGATGAATTCTGCGAGGTCCAGTTAGGCTCCGGTACCGGCGGAAGGTCCCGATAGTAATTGGTTGCGATATTTCCGCTAATATCGCCGCCTTCGGTGGTGTTATTATTGGTTTTGATCAGGGTTGTGTTTGGATTCGTGGTCCCAAAGTTTCCGTTGTTTAGCCCGTAATCCGTCGGATCAGGTGTTTGCCCATAATAGTTCACGTCTACGTTTTTGATCTCGGCGTAATTGTTGCCCACATCCCCCCAGATCGTCGTCCGATGCAGATCCAGGTTTTCGGCGTGATCATGTTTCGTCGGGAATGCATTAGAGGCTACATCCCCATTCTTGCCTAACGGATTTGTAGGATCGTGCGATTTGGTGAAATCGACCTCCCCGGTCCCTGGATTGACCGGCCAGTTGACCGGATCTTCCGAATTATAGCTGTCGGTCAGAAACCCTTTATCGTCCCCCTTGATCTGGACCATGGCGGTGAGAGCACCGGAAAACAGCGACACTGGTTTGGCCACAAGTTCGATCTGGCGAGTGGTCTGTTTCTTTAGTTTGTTCGGATCGGTTTCCTCGCCCTGCCCTGACAGAACCTTATCGAACAGCAGTCCGAGTTTTCGCAGACGGTTGTCGAGTTTTTCTTCCGAGACCCGTGCGGGTCCGGTGAGATCGGTCGTCCCCGAAGTTCGGACCCGCAGCCATCTTTTCTGAGTGTTGGTTTCGGTTAGGCTGGCGGGAGCATCTACCGTGACCGTGATTTTGAGGTTCGTATTCCCTTCTCCCTGATGCGGACTCAACGTCGTATTATAGGTCAGAAAGTCGAACTTGGGAGTCGAGCCCATCAGTAAGGAAGAGACCGACACCGCGATATTGTTACCGCTCCCACTATTGCCATCGTTATAGGTGCCGTCATTTGCCACCAATTTGTAGGTGCTGGTATCGCGAACTTTGACTCCGTTGACTGTCTTATACTTGCCCAGATTCCAGCCTACCCATGGCAAAGTGCCGGCCGCATTGTTAGTCACGGCAACATCCTTGCGTAACTCTGCCATGGCGATGTCCGCTCCCGACTCTGCTCCCTGCAGGGCTTCCTGCCAACTCGCCCATTGATAGGCGGTAAAATACTTGTTAGTCGTGCTGACCATTATCGTGCCAATAACCAGCAGCAACACCAGGATGGTGATGAGAGCGACCAGCATTACGCTTCCACCGCGTTCACCTGCTGCCAGCCGAAGCCGTTCCTTCCGGTCTTGAATACAGTTATGTTTCATCGGGTGTTACGAGTGAGAGTTGTTTGGAAATATGTCGTGCCGGCTGCCGCATCGGCTGATGCCGCGGTTCGAAAGCGCGGATTGAAAGTGATTTGGGTCTGCGCCGTCTCATCCAGATCGCTGATGGAGACATTGAAATCCTTGACCTCGGTAGCGATAACACTGGCCACTCCATCGACATTTCTGGTCAGAGTTTGCGCGCCATTGTCGAACACGTAGGTCACGGTTTTCGTCGTCGCGCCGCCGGAGGGTCCGTAGTCAATCACCTGATTAAGAATGACGTTTTGGTGCTTGTGATGATGGTGCTTTTTGTAGGGCCATCCGGTAACGCCGGTGATGCGTGGGTCCCACGGAACACTCGGTTTGTTTGGCTCCTTCGGTTGATAAAAGTTCGGAATCACCAGCGTCACGGTGACCGGCGGGTGAGCCGAACTTCCGGTGATGGCAACGCTAAAGGCGCGGCGAAGATCGAGCGCGAGATAGTCTGATATGCGCATCTGGTCGTTCTGGCCCTTGGCGTAATCTTCAATTGCGATAAAGCTTCGCTGTAAGGCGATGCTGGCAGTTGTTAGGGCGGCCAGGATTGCAGTGCCAATTCCCGCCGCCACGGTCAGTTCGGCCAGGGTGAAACCAACAACAAATCGTGAACCGGTTAGTCTCATCGGCCAATTCCCCCATTCGCGATGATTACCGAGGTCTCACGAAGTCGCTGACCTCCTCCGGGACCTGGCCACGAAATCCTGACGTCGATCCGGACGAGGCGTTGATCTACCAAATCGGGGTTGTCCGAAACCAACGTGACAATTCCCGAAGCCGCTCTGGTGATTCTGAGCAGCGCGCCGGCTGGCGCCCCGGACGGCGAGCCACTCGTTGCCGGTACGAAGCTCGAAATCGTTACCTGCTCGGAAAAGCCCGGAAGCTCAATTGAGGGGAGGGGCGGGACCGAATAAAGATCCTGTAGCGCGGTGGCGTCCGTGACCTGGGTCCAGTTGTAGTTCCGAAGCTGCTCGATTCGCTGCTGAAGGCATTTGCTGGCCACCGCTGCCTGTTTGGCCGACTTGACCAGGCTGAGAGCTCGACTGTTGGCAGCGAAGACGCCGGTAAAAGCTAGCCCAACGATGAGAACGGCACCCAAGACATCGATTAACGTAAATGCGGAAGACGACCGTCGTGACCCCGTAATATTTGCCAGCATTGTGCCCACAATCGGGGAGCACTTTCGGGACCAGTTCCGGAGGCTTTATCGTTGTAACTATCTGAACGACAACGAATTAGTGCGATAGCCTACAGCTGGCTAGGGCATTATCCGACCGGCAATTCCTAGCCGATAAAAGTAAAACGGGCAGGCCTGCGCGACCTGCCCGCTTCACTTAACCAAACAAAGCAAACCTTATTTTACTCGCGTCTGAACCAGCTTGCGGCGGAGCTGCACCTGCCGGAAGTGGAAAACGCCTGCGAACACGATCGCTGCCAAGCCCATCAGGTAGTTCGTCGCTTCCGGAACCGCGATGATGGTGTTCTGGCCAAACTTGCTGGGCGAGTCGTGCGCGAACGGAACCGTCACGCTGCCGAAGCCGCTCGGGCCGAAAGCCGACGCCGCGATCTCGAACTCGTATTCAATGTTATAAACCCAGCCCGGAGCATTGGCGGGATTCGCGTAGGGCTGGCCGTAGTTGATGCTCCCATCCGGGTTACGTACCGGCGTCGTGGCCGGGGAATCCACGGTGAAAGTTTTGAACCCAAGAATGTTCAGGTTGTAATCCAGGGAGCTGCCCCACTTAAGCACATCAGCCGCGGTAGGCTTCGGGCCATTCTTTGATCCGCTGGCGAGGCCACCGTCGCCACCGGCAACACCGAGTGAAGCGTATCCGCTCGGCGCGGTGTTCGACTGGCTAATGTAATCGAGAGTGTAGAGAAACATTTGTCCGGCGCCGTTCGTTACATTGAACTGGGCCTTATCGCTGCCCGTCAGGTTGCCGAAGGTGTGGCCCTTGGGCTTGCCGTCTTTGTCGACCCAACCGACGGAATTCGCGCCGTAGGTGTTGTCGTTGATGCTCAGCGGCTGGACGAAGGCGATGAAAACATTTCCGGTAATTGAGTCTACGCTCCAGGCGAGGGTACCGGTGTCCTTGACCATTGTTCCGTTGTCGAGCTGGAAAAACAGGGACTGGACGTTGGTGTAACCTTCGTTTGGATCGAAGTGGCCATCGACGATGACGGCGGAGGCGGAAGATGCAAAAACCGAAGTCAGGGCCAGGGCGGAGAGGGCCGCGAAGGTCCGGAATCGGGGACGGTAGGTTTGGTTGGAAGTATTCATGGTGTTAGACGGTTTATTTGTTATTGGTTTGGCGATAGTTCGCGCTTCTGTATTTACCATAATTCCCATATTTGATTCTCACCGTCAACGACAATTTTTATGCCAGTTAGTGAAATTGTTTTCGTGAAAGGACCGCCCTTTATAGAAAATGCCGTTTCCCGCGCCAAGCAAAATTTCTCGCCCAGCCACTTTTTTCGTCCCAACGGTCCTCCTGGGCTCGAATGAGGAGCCGCGGAACCCTTAGGAGGGTCGGGCTTAGGCCCAGATCCTGGCCCCGACCGACAATGCGGATGTCAGGCGCCGAAGTTTGGGGGCATTCGCTTGGTCCCCCCTTCGTAGGCAAGTCCCGGCGGGCCGCCGGTCAGGTTACAAGCCGGGACATCTCCGACACCATATTTTCCGGAAAAACATCATCATCCGCCATCTCGGGGCCGGTCGGTCCGGATAACTTGGTGTCAATTGTCGGCCGCGCCGTTTGCCAGGCTGAGCGGAGTGCACTTTTTACGCGGATCTCGCCAATTTGCAGGTAGTTGCGCCCCGCGGCGAATGACTTTCATGCTTGACATTTTTCCCGATTTCAGGCGCCATAGGGGAAACCGAGATGACTGTAATTTTTACATCAAGAAGCAGTCGTTTCGGTCAGTCTATTCGGTGTCGCTCCTAACAACTATCCTAGAAAGAACCACAACTTATGAAGATAACGAAAGCCAGCTGGGGAAAGGTCATCTTTCCAGCAATCTTCCTAATGGCCGTTACGATCCTGTTGGTGTTACCCTTTTGGCGCTCCACTGCCGCCAACCCGACCCTCAATAACGCCAATTTTGAAACCGGCCCCTTTATGCAGCAGGGAGTGGTCACCGGTTGGACCTCGGTAGGCAATACCGCCGACCTGGCCCAGGGCGCAACCAGCGGCACCCATAGCGCCGGTCTCAGTGCCGGGTTTGATTCTCAGGGCGACAGCATCTCGCAGAGCTTCACCACCACTTCCAATCAGAAGTACAACCTCGATTTCGATGCCGGTATTTTCGGCAGGCGAAGCGGCAATCCATTGCAGGTCCGGGTCGAAGTTATCGGCACGGGGAATGTCACTCTGGTCAATTCGGTGATCACGCCGCCGGATGCGGGAACGTGGACCCCATCGCAAGTTGCTTTCAACCATTATCAATTTCCGTTCACTGCCAATGGCAGCGGAGCCACCGTCCGGTTCACCAGCATTGGTTTAGGCAACGCCAATGCCGATCAAATGGTCGATACCGTTTCGGTGACTGAGGTAGTTAATAACGGCACGGTTACGATCTGTGACGCCTCCGGCGCAGTAGCAGATTCCTGCTACACCTTGCGCCCGTTCCCGTGTACCTCCGGGCAGGCGTTCTGGTTCCCGAACGCGGACTGCGCAATCCCTGAAGGCAACGACTGTCTCAATCCGGGAAGTGATCCGTCCAGCGGCACCGACGGCTTCAAATATATCTTCACTACTGGCCCGGGCAGCACTGTTCCTTCTCCGGCGGTCTTCACCGAGGATCCGGTGGCTGGCACTGCGTCGCTAGTCGGACACCTCGAAAGCCTGTTGCATCCTGGGTACGGCTTTGATGTGAACGTGACTTGGAGCGGTCGGACCAATGATCCCACCGGCGGCATGGGCGCGCTGCGCGAGCTCGATCCCGGCTGTTATAAATCGGCCCAAAACCCGGGCGCGCCGGTGGACGTCAGCACCTGGCATTTCTATGCGAATGGCAGCGGCACGCTGACCGGCACTGGTAACTATGCCGGCGCAATCGTGCAGCTCACCCCGGTGATGCACTATTTCCAAGTGGGCAACGGTGCCAGTGGAAAGAACATCAAGTTCGGCATGTCGGGCTGGTTCACCTGGACGGTGCAAAAGCAGCCTAACAATCCTCAATTCTGCATCAGAAACGCCGCGGCGGTTAACCGCACGGCCGATTTCAACCTGAACTGCGAAAATCCGCGTAACCGTTGCGAAGGCACCGGTAAGATCGGCGACTTCGTGTGGAACGATCTGAACAAGAATGGTTGTCAGGACGCCAACGAGCCCGGAATGGCGAACGTCCGGGTTGATTTGTACACCGGCTGCGGTGCGAACAGGGAGTTCGTGACCAGCACTACGACCGACTCAAACGGTATGTACATGTTTAGCAACCTGTGCGCGGGCGATTACAGCGTCTGCTTCCATAAGCCGGACGGCTTTAGCCATACGCTGGCGAATCAGAGTTGTACCGGTGGCGACGAAAAGGACAGTGACTGCGAATGTACCGACAATACCGACGGGTCGGTGTGCTGCGTATGCGTCACACTGCCGACCAACAGCAGCACCAATCTGACGATCGATTGCGGTTACATTCAGAATTGCGCGCTACAGGTCACCAAGTCCTGCGTGGTGCCGAGCCCTTCACCAACGGCCACGGCATTCGACTGCAAGAAGATGAAGCCGATCAACGAGCTCAAGATGACTTGGAACGGCAGCCAAACGATCTGCATTAAGGCCTGGAAAGGCAGCGTGGGCAGCACCCTGCTTTCCACCCAGTGCAATATCACTCCGGGAACGACCGTGACCGTGAGCGGCTACGCCGGTTCGCCTAACGATGTGATCTGGGAAATCTTCAATAATAACGGAGGTACTCCCGGAACGAAGATCGGAGAATCCACCTTCCACGTGTCCTGTTCGGATGTGGATATGGACGGTCCTGAGGATTGCGGTAAGGCCGAGGGCGATGGCAAAGGGAAGACCGGATTCATCAACCAGTGGATCTTTGCCGGAATGTCCGGTAACGGGATCAGCATTAATTGCGGCGGCGGCAACGGTGGAGGTAATCCGAACTCAAACTGCGTCGTGACTCCGAATCAGGGCGGCTCCGGCTGCAATCCCGAGACGGGCCTCGGAAAACCGACGACGTTGACGTTCCAGTATAACAACGGCAGTTGTGCTTCGAGCAACAACCCGCAATCCGGCAAGTTCGTTTGCACGGGCTCGGTGAATACTGCCCTGCCGATTAATGTGTCGAACTCGGACGGCTACACCCAGTCGACCACGACGGTGTCGCCCGGAGGTACGATCACCTTTACCAAGGGAGGCAGCACACTTAGCTCCCAATCCGACTTCACCCTGAGCAATAGTGGCGGAACCGAGACGCTGTCGATCCACACTTCCTGCTCACAGCCACTGCATATTGGCGACGTATTCGGCAACTTCACTCTGGTCGGATTCAATGGTCAGACCGGAGGCAACGGCGGTACGATTGTTTATCACTATGAAGTGAAGAACAACGGCGCGTCGATGTTGACCAATGTCTTCCTGACCGATGACAAGCTCGGACCAATTGCCGGACCATTCAGCCTGAATGCGGGCCAGACCAAGACGTTCGATGTTCAGACCACGATCAGTCAGACAACGACGAACACGGCTACGGCAACCGTTCAGGGCGGAAATTGCTCGGCCCAGAGCAATCCGGTGACGGTAACGGTTTCGTCGCCGACACCGACGCCTATGCCACAGGCTGCTTGCAGCGAACTGAAACCGATCAACGAGATCAGGATGCAGTGGAACGGCAGTGGGACCATTTGCATCAAGGCCTGGAAGGGTTCGGTCGGCAGCACGCTGCTCTCCACCCAGTGCAACATCACTCCGGGCACGCTCGTGACCGTGAGCGGCTACGCGGGATCGCCTAACGACGTAATCTGGGAGATCTTCAATAACAATGCCGGAACTCCCGGAACTAAGATTGGGGAATCCACCTTCCACTTGTCCTGTTCAGACAGCGACATGAACGGTCCCGAAGATTGCGGCAAGGCGGCGGGTGATGGCAAAGGCAAGACCGGGTTTATCAACACCTGGATCTTCAAGGGCATGTCCGGTAACGGCAAACAGATAAGCTGTCCATAGTCTCAAACCTGACTTGATTCACGAGGAGCGGGTAACCGACCGGTTACCCGCTCCTTTGTTTTTCAGTCAGTCGTTAGTTTCAGCTGCGAGTCAGTCGGACCTGTTAGGCTGGAATGAACGTGCTGAAAGCGTTCCCCGATGAAGCAATGGTGCCGCTTCCGGGCGCTTTTCGATCGTCGCGCCGCTTTAGTCGCTTTGGTTTTCGGCGACTCGTTCCCAGCCCGTTATGTCTCTTTCGGTACTGGAAATACCCACTTGTGATAGAGGAAGAATTTGAGTCCGGCCAAAAAGAACTGCGTGGCCACGACGTCGAGGTCGAGCGGGAACCGGGCGACGCTGAACGCCATCTCTGCATTGAAATGCTTGAGGATGGTGAGCAGGGTCGAGGAGAGCAACCACATGATTACCACCGCGCCGAGGTAGCGCGGTAGCGTGTCGCGCTTGCGACGGTCGGTGCGGAAATTGATGAAGTAATTCCAAAAGAAAAAGAATGCGGTCGCCACGCCCACGCTGCAGGCGGCCAGAACCGGGATCGGTAAGGCGGTATTCGCCCTCAGCCACTTGAAGGGTGTTGAGATGAGCAGGTAATTCACCACCGCGCCGGCAACAAACCAGAAAATGCGCAGGCGTAACGCCTGCCCCGGCGGCACGTGATCTTCAGGGCTGAGCTGCTTCATTCCCGCACCATAGCCCGATAAGTTGAGCAGTCCGGCCTCGGAGAACAGCTTTTTTGTCTGATCGGCATTTGGCGGCGCATCGCCGCAGCCAATCCGGAGCATTTGAACCGGGACCGCCGTCTAATTCGATAAGAAATCGAGTGCACGCAGGACCGCTCTTCACCGATCGAGTGCCGAACCTTTAACCGCCCGAAATGTTATGCCAGTAATTGCCCGCACCATCCTTCTTCTAACCGCTTCCAACATATTCATGACCTTCGCCTGGTATGCGCATCTTCGGAATCTGCAGGACCGGAAGTGGTATATTGCGGCCTTGGTAAGCTGGGGACTGGCCTTGTTCGAATACCTCCTGCAAGTGCCGGCTAACCGCATCGGCTACGCCCAATATAATGTCGGACAATTGAAGATTCTGCAGGAGGTAATTACCCTGGCGGTCTTCGCGCCCTTCGCGATTTTTTATATGCGCCAGGGCCTGAACCTTAACTTCTTATGGGCCAGCCTGTGCATGATCGGCGCGGTGTATTTCATATTTCGCTAACCGCGCCGCCTGCGGGAGCGCAAGCCAGAGATCGGGCGCGAGCAGCTTTGTCGACAAGCTAATTCAGCCTAGATTGGCGGCGATGCGATCGCTTTGGGAACTGGCCAATCCGCAACTCAAACATCTCAAGGTTTACCAGCCTGGAAAACCGATTGAGGAAACCGCCCGTGAGCTGAATGTCGAGCCTCAGTCGATCATTAAGCTCGCGTCTAACGAGAATCCGTTGGGCCCATCGCCGTCCGCCGTTAGCGCGATGAGAGCGGCGTTGAACCAGGCCGAATTATATCCTGATGGCAGCGCATTTTACCTAACGAAAGATTTGGCCGCGAGGCTTGGGGTTGCGCCGGAGAACGTCGTCATTGGCAACGGTTCCAACGAAATCATCGAATTTGCCGCTCACGCTTTTCTCGGCAGCGGCGACAACGTGGTTGTTTCCCAGTACGCGTTCATCGCCTACAAAATCATCGCCACCTTGTTCAACGCGGAAACGATCGAGGTCGCCAGTTCCGGCTATCAGCAGGACCTCGACAAACTGCTCGACGCAATTACGCCGAAAACGCGTTTGGTGTTTGTTCCGAATCCAAACAATCCCACTGGCACTTTAGTTGCGCAGCGCGATATCGACCGCTTTATGGAGCGGGTGCCAGATCACGTAATCACGGTATTCGACGAGGCCTACTACGAGCTTCTGGATGACCCGCCGGATGTTCTTCAGTTCGTCCGCCAGAATCGAAATGTGCTCGTGTTACGAACATTTTCCAAGATTCACGGCCTGGCCGGCCTCAGGGTCGGCTACGGGATCGCCGCCCCGGCAATGATCGAGATCCTGCACAAAACCAGAGAACCATTCAATGTGAACAGCATTGGTCAGGTCGGCGCCCTCGCCGCGCTGGGGGATCAGTCGCACCAGCGCAAAACCAGGGAGACAGTAGCTGCCGGGCGGACCTATTTGGCTAACGAATTCGCGCGGCTGAAGCTCGAGTTCGTTCCGGGAGCCGCCAATTTTCTGATGGTGAAAGTAGGCGATGGTCCCGGAATTTTTCAGGAAATGTTACGGCGCAAAGTTATTGTGCGGCCGCTGGTTGGATATGGCCTGAAGGAATGGCTGCGTATCTCCGTCGGCACAATGGAACAGAACGAAAAATGCATTTCAGCGTTGAGCGAGAGCCTAACCGAAAGCCGGCGGCGTTGAATTCCGGCGAGCTTGCTAGCCCGATCGACAGCGACACCATAGCGGCGATCTCTACTGCTCCGGGCGAAGCTGCGATCTCGCTGATAAGAATTTCCGGAGCGGACGCGGTCAAGATCGCTGACCGCATATTCAACGGCAGTAACAAGCCATCCGGGTTCGCCGCAAATACCCAGCATGTCGGCGAGATTCGTGATGGCGGGCAACTGGTAGATCAGGTGGTATTATCGGTCCATCGCGCGCCCGCCAGTTACACTGGGGAAGATTTGATCGAGATTACCTGTCACGGCGGCGTCCTGGTCACGGCCCGCGTTTTGGAATGTTGTCTGCGGGCCGGCGCCCGGGCGGCGCGCCCCGGTGAATTTACCGAGCGCGCCTTTTTGAATGGAAAAATGGACCTCACCCAGGCCGAAGCAGTTATCGATCTCATCCGGGCGAAGACCGATTTGGCGTTACGCTCAGCTACTGAGCAATTGGAAGGTCGCCTGGGAAAACGCATTCGCGATATTCGGGATGAGCTAGTCTCGTTAGTCGCTAATATTGAAGCGGCGATCGATTTTCCTGAAGAAGGAATCCAGCCGGCCGACAATAAGAACCTGACTGGGCGATTGGAATCGATCACCCGGAAAATCTCGGATCTGCTGGACACGGCTGATCAGGGAAGAATTCTCCGCGAGGGTGTCAGAGTGGTGATTTATGGCGCTACCAATGCCGGCAAATCGAGTCTATTGAACCGGCTGCTCGGGCACGAGCGAGTGATCGTTAGTGAAACGCATGGAACCACCCGCGATACCATCGAGGAGGCGGTGAATCTGAACGGTTTTCCGATTCGGCTGACCGACACCGCGGGATTGCGCGACGCCGCCGATCAACTTGAACGCGAAGGCATGGCCCGGACCGAGAAGTCCATACAGCAGGCCGATCTGCGATTGCAGGTGGTGGATGCCAGCGTTTCGCGACCGGGGCAATTCCGAGTGTCGGACGGTCCGGGCCGCGAGCTCCTGGTGTTAAATAAGGCTGATCTTCCGGAGCATCCCGACTGGCGCGGTATCGATGCCGTGCGCATTTCCTGCCTAACCGGTGCGGGAATTGCCGAACTACAACAGGAGATTGTCATGCAAATTGGCGCCGGAAACCTGCAGCCGGATAGCACCCTGGCCGTTAACGCTCGCCACCGCGAAAGCCTTCGCCGGGCATTGGAGGCGTGTGACAAAGCCCGCCAATTGCTGGATCAGCGAACGCCACCTGAATATGTCGCCGTGGATCTAACCAGCGCTTTGCGCTCGTTAGGCGAGATCATCGGCCTGGTCGACGTCGAGCAGGTGCTGGATTCGGTATTTAGCCAGTTCTGTATCGGCAAATGAGCAGGGAAGGAGTTTATCGGAGTTTTCTCCGGCCGCTCCTGTTCATGCTCGACCCCGAGGCGGCGCACAACCTGGCGATGCATTTTTTGGCCTCGATTTCGACCCGGCCCATCCTTCTGCGGTCTCTGCGTCGGTTTCAGCCCCCTCCCAATCCAGTAACTCTCTTCGGGGTCAAGTTCCCTAATCGCGTCGGATTGGCCGCCGGTTTTGACAAGAACGGAGTTGCCTTACCGGCGTGGGCCGCAATGGGATTTGGATTTGTCGAGATCGGCACCGTTACCGCCAGACCGCAGCCAGGTAATCCCAAGCCACGAATTTTCCGATACCCGCGACAACAGGCACTGATCAATCGTCTCGGCTTCAACAATGATGGGGCCGATGTGGTGGCAAATCGGCTGCGGCGATGGCAGGAACGGGATTTGTGGCCGGAAGTTCCGGTCGGGATCAACATCGGGAAATCGAAAACTGCCGAGCTCGAACACGCCACCGCAGACTACCTGCATTCATTCCGCCGGCTGCAGCGATTTGCCGACTACATTGTGCTGAATGTCAGTTCGCCAAACACGCCTGGGTTGCGGTCGTTACAGGAAGCGGAGTCGCTCGATATGCTTTTGCGCGGCATTCAGGAAGAAAATCGGATGCAAAAGCCGATCCTGGTAAAAATTGCTCCCGATCTTTCGCCCGATTCGTTTGATGATGTGGTAAACGTATGCGGCGCACACAACGTGGCGGCGATCATTGCCGCCAATACAACTCTCGATCATGGCGCCATCGCTTCGGACGCCGACCAGGCCGGCGGCCTGAGCGGAGCGCCTTTGCGGGAAAAATCGACTCGGGCCATCCGAACGATTGTGGCTAATTCTGCCATTCCGGTCATTGGCTGTGGTGGCATTATG
>DATFCK010000431.1:0-2701 GCA_035253185.1 Chthoniobacterales bacterium
TACGAGCTCCCCGCTTCGCCTGATGTTGTCGCTTCTGCCAGGGTATCCTGAGCGTTGCACACGTTGTTGCACGCAAAACAAGCCATGTCATCCCGACCGGGATCGCGACCGGGGCGGAGCGCTGACCTCGCAAATGCGGAACAGGTTACACAAGTAGGAGAGATCCCTCGACTACGCTCGGGATGACAACGCTTACGGAAGCGTAATTTCTCGTTTACGAACAACTCACCGCAAAATAGAGACGATTAACTACGTCCTATGTCCGATTAATGAAATCGACGAACGATCGGCGCACCCGCCGGAACATTCCCCGCGCTCCATCCTGCGCTCGCTCGAATTGTTCCCGAAGGAACGCCTTGGTATTGCGAAACGGCTTGATGCCTTCTTCGGAATCGTCGTCCGCGATCTCGTCAGTCTGAATATCCTCCATGGTGGCGCCCGCGAACAACCCCTCCGTGCGCATCACGCTGCCCCGATTCGCGCCGATGTGGATCGTACCGATTGGGCGGCGGGAACGGTTATGCAAAGTAATGATCCAAACCGGTTCTCCGCGATCATCGGTGCGCAATGTGTAATCGACGGTGGAAAATTGAGCGTGCGACCTCTCAGCAGTATAGCTCGCTACGGTATAAGCGCCGCTCGAGTCCAGATTCAGTCGTTTGGTGTTGATCGTCGCCCCTTCGCTCGAACCAGCCACATCGCTGCCCGGCCTATCTGCCGTCACCCGGCCATTCGATACTTCGACTTCACGAACGCCGCGGCGATTCGGGTTTTCCAGCACTACCCGCCAGGTCTCCGGTTGCGGATTTCCCTCCGCGCCGCTCACGGAGATTACGTGATTAACGGCGGCGCGCCCGAATCGGTCCCCCACCACGCGTAGCGCATCATAGGCGGTCAAATTGTCCTGAGCTACCACCGGCGCGACTCCGGCTATCAGCGCGATGAGCGGTTTCCACATGCGCAAAACTGAACAACTGCTTTGCTGAACTGTCCATGAATTTTGCGGCCGCGGGAGCGCTCCCCTCACCCGGTACTTGATCGGAACCAACGCCGTGTTCAGCCTTCTTGGGCGCCGCGATGAAGAAGAAAAAAATCGAGTTCAGCAGCCACACCGGGAACCTGGTGCTCATGCGCGATCATGTGCGCAAGTTTCTCGACGCTTATCCACTGACGCAAAAAGAACGGATGCTCATCGTCCTGGGGGTCGACGAAGCGTGCACCAACATCATTCGTTATGCCTACGATCTCCGTGATGATCAGCTGATCGTGTTATCCATGGAAGGTCTGCGGGATTGTATTCGGATGCGATTGCGCGACTACGGACGAAAAACGCCGGTGCACGAAATGAAAGGCCGCGCCCATGATGCCATCAAACCCGGCGGGCTCGGTCTGCATCTCATGCGCGATGCCTTCGACAAGGTTGATTACGTTTTGAAACGGCGCGGAACCGAGCTTGTACTTACCAAGAATCTCGAGCCGTAGCCTGCAACACCGACGTCTTGGGAATGACGAATTCCGAATGACGAATCGTGAAATCAGCGCCATTCGTCATTTGTCATTCGTCATTCGTTTTTTTCTCGCATAATGCTTCACTATTCCACAACGCAATGACTCCGGCTGGGACAATGAAAGCGGTAGAACCTGATCCGTCGTTCGATGTCTCGCTGCGGCCGCCGATGTTCAGCGAGTTCACCGGCCAGCATAAGGTCCGGGAACGGCTGGAGCTGATGGTGGAAGCGGCGCGCAAACGGGGCGATGTCCTCGAACACATTCTGTTGAGCGGGCCGCCCGGACTCGGAAAAACCACGCTCGCTTACATCATCGCCAACGCGATGGGCGTTAACATCAAGAACACCAGCGGACCGGTAATCGAAAAAGCGGGCGAGCTGGCCGGCCTCCTAACGAGTCTGGAAAAGGGCGATGTTCTGTTCATCGACGAGATTCACCGGCTGCAGCCGACGATCGAGGAATATCTCTATCCGGCGATGGAGGATTACCGGCTCGATATTATCATCGATCAGGGACCGCAGGCCCGCAGTTTGCGGCTTAACCTGCCGAAATTTACCCTGGTGGGTGCCACCACCCGGGCCGGCATGGTGAGCTCACCATTACGGTCGCGTTTCGGGATGACCGCGCGTCTTGATTATTATGCCGCGAACGAAATGCAGAAAATCATTCTGCGCAGCGCCGGTCTGCTCGGGATCGAGATCGATCAACCCGGCGCCGCTGAAATTGCTGCCCGGGCACGCGGCACACCGCGCACGGCGAACAATCTTTTGCGCTGGGTGCGCGATTACGTTCAAGTCAAAGCGGACGGCAAAATTACCGCTGATCTGGCCGATCGCGCCCTAACGATGCTGGAAATCGATCGTGACGGATTCGATCAATGGGATAAGCGGATCATTGAAACGCTGATCCACAAATTCAATGGCGGACCAGTGGGTCTGAATTCCCTGGCGGTGGCAGTCGGTGAAGAAGCCGGCACTCTCGAAGAAGTGAACGAGCCCTATCTGATAATGGAAGGTTACATCCGCCGAACGCCGCAAGGGCGGGTGGCCACTGCCAATGCCTACAAAAAGTTAGGCATGAAACCGCCGGCCGGAGCACAGCAGGAACTTTTATAGAGCTGCGGTCTGACGACGGTTGGCGATTTCGTACCGAGGAGGTAAGCCTTCCCCACCCGCTTGATTCGGCGTTGGAC
>DATFCK010000432.1:0-3122 GCA_035253185.1 Chthoniobacterales bacterium
AATCCGCCCGGACGCGTTCGGGCATGGTCATGGGTTTGAGTGGGGATTTGGAATTCTGGGGAGCGCAGGCGCCTCGCCTGCCGTTTCCGGCGCCTCGCCGGAAATATCCGAGCAAGTCAGATATAGCAAGCGACGCCTACCGCATTTCGAACGCCCGTGGTCCAAGTACGCCGTTACGTTTTCTACTCGCGATAGGCTCGAGCTGAGTCCAAACGAACGTGACATCGTTCTGAACGGCATCCTTGTCGCGCTTTTCGTTAGTCCTGACGAAAATTATCCCTGGCCTTGGACGCCGGAAGTCGGTCCGGCGAGGGCGCCGAACCGGGCAGGCGAGGCGCCTGCGCTCCCCGGAACTGCATCGAGCGCACGAGGTCCACTCATGATTTCACGCTTGCCGAAGTTTACCTAACCATGGATTGGATCCGCGCTAACTACGACCGGGTGCTGGTGATGGCCGCGGTGGCGGTATTGCTCCTGGCCTCGTTCGGCATTTGGAGGAATGCGACCTCGTTCACCGAGACGGTGTTTGCCCAGCAAATTTCGCCATCGCCTAAACCGGCGAAACCGCCGGGACTGGCCGCGGCGCTGGAAAGGGCTGCGGCAAAATTGCAGCAACCGCCGCAATGGACGTTCAGTGGACGCTCCGGATTGTTCGTCCCCGAGAAACATTTTATCGCCGCCAACGGATTGCCTACTACCCTCCAAACTACCCAGGTGCACCCTCCCGTGCCTAACGAATGGTTCGAGGAGTTTAACCTGCCGATTTCCGATGCCGACGTTTTAACCCAGGATCCTGACACTGACGGGTTTAGCAACCTGGACGAGTTTCAGGGGAAAACCAATCCCATCGACAAAAACTCGCACCCCGATTACCTGGCCAAGCTGAAACTGAAATCGTTCAGTGAAGAACCATTCCGGCTGATGTTCTCGTCCTGGGTGGACGATCCCACGTCCGGCCAAACGTTCGGGATCAACACCATCGACCTCAAGCAACCGACTCAGTTCGTCAAAGTCGGCGACATCATCCCCGGGACCAGGTTTAAGGTTCTGGAATTTGAGGAGAAATATCAGCCCAACCAGTACGGCACCAACGTCGATGTGTCGCAACTGTTATTGGAGCACCAGGAGACCAAGGATCGGTTGACCCTGGTGAAGGAAAAGATTGCGGTTTCGCCGGAATCGGTAGCGACATTCACTTACGCCTGGCCGGCCGGCCAACCGGCCCGGGAATTCCAGGTCCGAAAAGACCAGGAATTTTCATTGAAACCACAAGAGGAGATCAAATATAAGCTGATAGACGTCCAGCCGTCCAAAGCAGTAATCCTAAACATGCAGAAGCCGAATGATCAGATTCAAATCGGCCAGGCTGCGCCCTAGACGCAGAAATCCGAAACCCGAACAGCGAATCCGAAACAAGTCATCATGAGCACAACCCCACACCACACGCGACCCATCTCATTAAGAGCATCGGGCTTTCGGAAATTGTTTCGAGCTTCGGATTCCGGACTTCGGATTTTTCTGTTAGTGCTGATCGGCACCGGCCTTCGCGCTCAGAACGTGGAACGCATTTCCGAACGCGAAATCGCTCGCCGGGAGGCTGCGTTACCCCGCGGAGAAGAAGCATTGGCCCGTGGCCGGCTGGCCATGAAAGGCCAGAACTACACCGTAGCCCACGAAGAATTCCGGATCGCGGTTAACTTTTTGCCGGATGCCGCCATTTCGGGCAAGTCGCACGGGGAAGCAGTCGATGGCTTTTGCAAGAGCGGAGTGATGTTAGCGAAGCAGAAAATCGCTGAGGGCAAATATTTGGAAGCCGAGACGATTGCTCTCGAGATTTTGGACGAGCGTTACGACCCTAACTGCAGCGATGCCAAGGAGCTGGTAAGTAATCTCCGGACACCAGGGTATTACAACAAGACGATGGGTCCGAAGTTCATCGCTAAAGTCGAAGAAGTGAAACGTTTGCTGGTGGAAGCCGAGGGTTTTTACAATTCAGGTCGATTCGATCTGGCCCACAAACGGTACGATCAGGTGCTGGCTCTGGATCCATATAACACCGCCGCGCGACGGGGCCAGGAAAGGCTCGACAACGCAAAATATCGTTACAGCGAGGAAGCGTATAACGAGACCCGGGCCCGGCAGCTTTGGCAGGTGGAAAAAGCCTGGGAACAGCCGGTTCGCCAGTATGGTCATGAGGTTGGAGCGGTGAGCGATGCGTTCCAAAAGGATGTCACCGGCACGGCCAAGATCAGCAACAAGCTCAACACCATCATCATTCCCCGTATTGAATTTCGCGACGCCAGTATCCGCGAAGCGATCGATTTTCTCCGACAGCAGGCGACTGCCAACGATCCCGCTCAGGAAGGCCGCCGGGGGGTTGACATCGTGCTGCGTCTGACCCCGCTGGGCGCGTCAGCCCCGGCCCCGGTGGCAGCCCCGGTTGCGACGCCGCCACCTGCCGCTGGAGGCGAGACTGCCAGTGGGGATGTTCTGCCGCCGCCGGCCGCTCCCATCCCGGCAGCGCCCACGGTAGTCGCTCCCGCCATATCGCCGGCGGACGCGCGGATCACGATTACCTTAAACCAGATTCCGTTAGGCGAAGCATTGCGCTACATCGCCAGCCAGGCGGGCCTGAAGGTGAAAGTAGAGCCTTATGCGGTGGCAATCATTCCGATTAGTGAACAATCCCAGGATCTCATCACCAAAGAATACAAGGTGCCGCCTGGATTTTTGAGCGCGACGTTAAACGTATCCCAAACCACTCTCAGCGCCCCGGCCAAATCAATTGGCGGTGGTGGTACCGCCAAAGACACCGTCGAATCAACCGGGGGCCGTCAGCTGGTGAACCGGGAAAGTGCCAAAGACTTTCTGGAGAGCCAGGGTGTCACGTTCGACATCAAGGGAGCGGGAGCGCAATTTCTGCCGCAATCGAGCCGGTTAGTCGTGCGCAACACCCCCGATCAGCTGGAGCTGGTCGATGCAATTGTTGAACAAGCCAGTGTTGCCGGTCCGAAACAGGTCGAAATTGAATCGAAGTTTATCGAGATTACTCAGAATAACCTGAAGGAGCTCGGGTTCGACTGGTTGTTAGGCAAGTTCAATGTCGGCCCTAACAATATCTT
>DATFCK010000433.1:0-7313 GCA_035253185.1 Chthoniobacterales bacterium
TCCGGCATATGGGTGACCTCGCCCTTGAATTCGCCGGGAGAACGCACGTCGATCAACGGCTTTTTGGCTTTGCTTTGGGCCAAAGCTTCATCCGCAAATGCGCGGATCTCCTTATCGAAACGTTTCTTCGGCACCGGATAATTTGCCCTGGCCACATTCGGTTTCTCGCGGGTCATGGTTCGGCCGTCGGCTTTCCATTTGTCACGTCCACCGTTGAGAATTTTCACCTTGTCGTGTCCGAACAAACGGAAGGCCCACAGCGCGTAACACGCCCACCAGTTCGCCTTGTCGCCGTAAAAAATACAGGTGGTGTCGGGCGTAATGCCGTTCTTGCTGCAAAGCTCGGCAAATTTTTCCGGTGAAATGTAATCGCGGATCACCGGGTCCTGTAAATCGGCGCGCCAATCAATGTGCACCGCGCCGGGGATGTGACCGGTATCGTAAAGCAAAACGTCTTCGTTGGACTCAACGATCCGGATCCCATCGTCATTAAGATGTTTCTCGAGCCAATCAGCGTCCACGAGCGCTTCCGGATGCGCGTAAGAGGCGGGGTTCGTGTTCATGGTAACAGGTATTCTCCGCAGGGGCCCATATCGGGCAAGCAGATTTGCCTGTAGGCGTTACCTCACAAAAATGGACGCCACGTCTCGTCGCTTCGGCCCAAAAAGCGGCGCGAAATGCCAGTCCGGTTAGAAGCTCGCCGAGGAAAGCGCGGATCCGCTTCTATTCTTTCCAATACTTCACTGCCTTTACCTGGCGACGTACGGCGTGGAAGATTTGTCGAACGCCGATGCTGCTGGCGGCATTGGCAACCCACGCTGGCAAGTTCCCGCCGGTGTCCGTGAAAATTGTATACGTCGCTCGCGTTTTACCCCGCGCCTCCGGCTCGATTACCCAGCTCCCGTCACAACGTTCGACCCGCAGGACACCCTTCTTCGGAGGCGGCCCCAGTTCGTTCGCAGCTGTCCATTGTGTCGAATAGGCCGTTCCGCCGCCGGCTCGCCAACTGTTTTCGACAACGCGCAGGGTATAATCGCGGTCGCGAACGATGAGGGGAGAAATCCGCTGATACAAATAAAACAAATTCCCTTCCCGCTTTAAGACCCGGCATTCGACGGTGTAGGGCATGAAGCTGGTATAGGCGTCGTGATCGCTGGTCACATTCCAAACCACCTGCGCGGGCGCGTCGATAAGCCCAATTGCTTTGAATTCGCGGAGCGAGGAACCGGGACGCGGCCGGCTGTAAATGGTTACGCCGTCGCTTTCGCTCGCCGGTTTCCATTCACCAGCGGGTGCCGGATTCTGAGCCGGCGAATTGCCGGCACCGAGCAACAGAAGTCCTACTCTAAGAAACACGAACCAACGCGTGCCCACCCTTTAATATGTTACGCCTGGGAGCGTTGCGCTTTGATTTGTTGGCGGGCGCCAAAAGCGGCGAATGAGGGCGAGTCCGGCTCTCGGACCTGCGCCAGTTTGGATCGCCCGAACTGCCCTAACGATCCCGGCTCATCGCTTTTTCCCGCGCGGTAGTTGTCGCCAGTGCCGAAGAACCTGGTGGCGAGGGGTGGCAGTTGGATAAGCGCGGCGCGAGCTGATCAATTGACGCCGGTGCAATCGAACCAATGCGGTTTGCACCGCACTTTTCGAAAGCCCGGTGCCATCGGCAATGGTTCGCAGACTGGCGGTCACTTTGCCCCAGCGACCACGCTGGGCCTGGCGGTAGAGATAGAGGTAAACCAGGAATGCAGCCGGATGCCGATCGTGCCCGACCAGATCAGGCATGAGAACGTCGAGCACATAATCGTCCACCGGGATAGAATGATGAAACCGCGGCATGACCGATACTAGCGCTATACCAACAAATGGACAGCAGTTTTTTCATGTCCCGGTCGAACAACCCTCGACGCCGATCCGTTAGTCGACCAACTTGGTGGCGATATGATTAAACGCATCAAATTCGTCAGTATCCCCGTGGCCGATCAAAATCGGGCCCTTGATTTTTACACCGATAAACTCGGCTTCACCATCATCACCGATCAGCCGTTCGACGATAAACAGCGCTGGATCGAACTCCGCGTGCCGAAAGCGGAAACCCGCGTTGTACTTTTCACCGGCGAGGGCGAAGAAAAGCGCATCGGGACATTCATGAACGTTTCTCTCGAATGCGATGACGTCGCCAAAACTTATGAAGAACTTCGCAAACGCGGCGTCGAGTTCGAAGGCCCACCGCAAAAGCAGCCCTGGGGCACCTACACCATCTTTAAGGACAGCGAAGGAAACCGTTTCGTCCTCGGCTCCGGTTAATTGTTAGGCCAGGGCAGAGGTCCAAGGCGGTCCGAGCCGGACTGGCATTTATCGCCGCACTCCAAAACGAGTCCGACGCTTGCGTTTTGGGCCGCCTGCAACGCTATGCGTAAGCATTGCGGGCAGGAGAGCGGTGGTGCTCCACCGCTTTGGATCCGTAACCGCGACAACGAACCCGTCGTTAGGGCGATGAACTCGGATTTGGAGCGGACGCAGTCGGCGGATTCACCGCCGGCGATGCCGCAGGTTGAACCGCCGTTGCCGGCGAACCCGGTGGCGCCAATGCATTGAGTCGTTTTCTGATCTCGGCCGACGCTTCACGGAGCTTCTTCTTTTCCTGACCGTACTTCGTTGCTGCCGCGAGTGCTTCCGCCTCTCTCTGAGCTTCTCTAAGGTGCGCGGAATATATTTCATTCAATCGAAATTCCAGGTCGCGAGTTGCCTCTGCCACTGTCTTGCCGCTGCCACGCGGGAGTTCGCCAGGCTGCAGACTCGCCAGGCGGCGAGCTTGTATCTCATTGATGTCGAGAATGGCTTGGAAAAAGGGGAGCGCGTTCTTGATCTCGCGAGACTTGCTCCTGCGCCACGTCAGATTCGTGTTTAACCCCGAATAGACAGTCCAATCCATCACATACACGTAGACCGTCTGGTAACGCGGCATGGTGGTCCAGGTGTGATAATAGTAACGGACGAACGTTTGGAACGCGAAGCCGGCTTCTGATTTCGACTCATCGTTAAGCGGGAAATCGTCCAGCGTTAGCTGGCGGTAAGGCTCATATCCTTTTTTCTGTTCTTCTTCCCGGGTAGGAAGCGGGGGATACACCGTTTTGGTTGAAGGTGCAGGCGACGGCGACTCCGTTGCCGTAACGAATGAGGAAGTGCCTAACGAGACTAATACCAGCGCGGACACCGAAACCCCAGCAGCGGACTTGATAGCCAGTGGCATCTTAAACAACTGAAGCTCGCGAAACACCGCTGCATCGTCAATTGTCCCGATGTAGCGCTCGCGTCAACTGCCCGTCGTTACGGGGATGAACTCGGATTTGGAGCAGACGCAGTCGGCGGATTCCCGGCTGGTGATGACGCAGGTTGACCCACCGTTGCCGGCGGACTCGGTGGCGGCAAGGCATCGAGCCGCTTTTTTATATCCGCCGCCATCTCCGCCAGTTTCTTTTTGTCTTCTCCATTCTTGGTGGCAGTGCCCAGCGCGTCCATTTCCTCTTTCATTTCCAACAACCGGCTGTTCACGATATCGGCCAATTGATTCTCCAGATCTTTCGTCGCCTCCGCCTGAGTTCTACCCTGACCCCGCGGAAGCTCAGCGGGTTGTAAAGCGGCCAGCTTCCGAGCGTAGATCTCGTTGATGTCCAAAAGAGCCTGAGCGTAAGGCAGCGCCGACTTCATCTCCTTGAATTTGCTGCTCCGAAACGACTTGTTCCGATCGAAACCGGAGTAAATCGCCCAATCCGCCACATAAACAAAGTATGCCCCTGGTCGAGGGTTGGTTGGATTCGGATTGTAACGGGGATGGATGAAGGGTTTAACCCACCAGGCCGCTCCGGGATGCGTTTTGTCGTCGATCGGAAAATCCTCAACCGTGAGCTGATGATATGGTAAATAGCCCTTTTGCTTTTCTTCTTCCAAGGTCGGTTGGGGGGAGGCTGGAGCGCCTGATGCCGTCGCGGCTGGAGCCGCTGCTGTTGGCGCGGTGGCTGGAGCTACTGACGTCGCCGCGGGGGGAGCCGCCGACACCGTTGGAGTTGGCGAAGGCGTTGCCGCCGCTAACGCTGGTTGCAGCGCGACTACCGCAACAACAATTACTGGTGCAAAGCGAAGCACGTATCCAATCGCGTAGTTCATTCTGAGAATCCCTCCTGTTACCGCAATAATGAATCGGCCGGATAAGCAATTCCGGCCTTGATCACCATGTCGATATCCGAGGCCTGCGCAATATCGTTTACCGGATTCGATTTTAGAACCACAAGATCCGCAAATTTGCCTTTTTCCACCGACCCGAGACGCACGCCGGTTTCCCCGCCGAACAACTTCGCTCCGTTGGCCGTGGCATCGCGCAAAAGTTGCATCGGGGTCAGACCGGCTTCTTTCATCAACTGAAACTCACGGAACAACGCCGGCCCGTGAATGGTTCCAATGTTTCCAGCGTCAGTCCCGGCGGCAATGGTAACGCCGCCATTTTCCAGGGCTTTCAAATTCTTCAAGGCAACGTTGTAGGTAGTATTGATGTTTTCGAGGACAGCACCCGGATTGGCTAACGCCGTTTTGATACGGTCGGGTAGTTTATCTTTGTCGATCTTGGTCACATCGAGCGTGGCAATGACTTCCGGATTTCCCCATGCTTTTTCCTCAGTCGTCAGGTTCAATTTGTTGGCAAACGTTCTGCCGTAGCGTTCGAATACGACCAGCGTGGGACACAAAATCGTGCCTTTTTCCTTGAGCAATCTAACGAAACGATCGTCCACCGGCTTATCCGTGACGCTGTGAACCAGCACCTCGGCGCCTTCTTCGACCGCGGCCCGGGCCGTTTCCAATTCAGTGGCATGAACTGCCACCCGCAGTTTGTTGGCGTGGCTTTCCTGAATCGTGGCGCGGACGATTGGCCGAAAACTTTCGACCGGGTGATCGTTGTCCACGATGTACCAGATTTTCACGAAGTCCGGTTTCTGCGGCGCCAGTTTCCGAACAAATTCGCGCGCCTGGTCCGGTGTTTCGATCTTCACGATCGGCGGATCGCCCAGATCGAGTTGTGGGCGCGAAACGCTCGATATTAACGGTCCGGCCACCGCGACCCGTGGCGCTTTGGCGGTTTCATTGGCGTGTTTGCGGACTTCGAAATTCCAGAACGGACCGCCCACGTCCACCACCGATGTTATACCGGACCGCAAATAGCGCGCGAAAACATCGTCGACGTGACTTTTCACCCACGAAACTTCGTCGACGTAAGATCTCACCTTCGTTAGGTCAACCGCGTCTGGCCTGGTGAATAAATCGGCCGATTGGAAAAAGTGGACATGGCTATCGATGTAACCGGGCAAAATGAATTTGCCTTTGCAGTCGATTGCTTTTGCGTCAGCCGGAGCCGCACCACCGGAACTCACGTCTGTGATTTCTTCGCCCTCGAGTACGACGACGGCATTCTCGATTGTCTTGCCGTCAGCAGGATTGATTACGGTGCCGCCAATGAGAGCGAGTTTTTCGGCGCGACTCGTAAAGATGACACAGAGAAATGCGAAAGCGGCAGCGAGGATCGTTTTCATACAATTATGTTCCTAAACGCGATTCTGACATTAGCCAGCAAGGAGCGGCGGTTTTCAACCGCCAAGGTACAACATTCGCGGCGACACCCAAAACGTAGCCATGTCATCCCGACGGGGATCGCGACTGGGCGGAGCGTTGACCTCGCAGACGCGGACGCGTCACACAAGTAGGTGAGATCCCTCGACTGCGCTCGGGATGACAACCTTAGATGCTTAGCTATTCAGCTGGCAATTCGCCATTGAACGTTACGACAAGAGTTGCGCCCTTTTCGCTTCCGCAGGACGGTTGCGGTTCATGAAAGCCATCGCCGGTTTTCTGTTTATTCTCCTCGCCTCCTTCGCCGCCGCACAGACGGCCAAACGTCCATTCACGTTTGAGGACATGATGAAGCTCAAGCGCGTGAGCGGACCGGTCCCTTCGCCTGATGGAAAATGGGTCGTGTTCGATGCTCAGGATGTCGATCTCGAAGCCAACACCAAAATCGCGCACTTGTGGGTTGTGCCGGCAAACGGCGGCGAATCGCGGCGGCTGAATCAAACGCCTAACCACGAGGAAAGGCCGCGCTTTTCTCCTGACGGCAGGAAACTGATCTGGACATCGAAAGCCACCGATCCAACGCAAATCTGGATGTGCGATTTTGATCCCGAGACTGGCACGTTAACGGGTCAACCTCGTCAGGTCACGAATATTTCAACCGGTGCCGATGGTGGAATCTGGTCTCCCGACGGCAAGAATATCGTGTTCGTGTCGTCGGTTTTTCCCGATTGCAAAGATGACGACTGCAACAAGAAACGGCTGGAAGAGCTGAAAAAGAGCAAAGTCAAAGCGCTGGTTTTCTCGCGGTTGTTCTACCGGCATTGGAACGCGTTCAATGAATTCAGACGCAGCCATCTGTTTGTGGTTTCGGCAGATGCCGATCCAATGAATTTCCATCGGGTCCTTAAGGATGAAATAGAGACAACAAAACAGACTGGGGCGAACCAGTGGACACAGCCGGCCCCAACGAAAGTACAGGAAGTTGATACCCCGCGCGACCTAACGCCCGGCGATCACGATGTGCCGCCATTCAATCTCGGCGGGCAGGACATGTACGCCATTTCACCTGACGGCCACGAGCTCGCTTACACCAGCAACATCGATGAAGTCGAAGCAACCAGCACGAACAACGAAATTTTCGTCGTGCCGATCGGAGGTGGGACGCCAAAGAAAATTTCTAGCAGTCCGGGCGCCGACGCCACCCCGCTCTATTCACCCGACGGAAAATATCTTGCCTGGCGTTCGCAGGCCCGCGCCGGCTTCGAAGCCGATAAATGGCGCCTCTTCGTGCAAGATCGACAGTCCGGGAAAACGCGCGATCTGACGGAGAAGTTTGATCGATCGGTCGGAAGCTTTACATGGGAACCCAATTCGAATCGGTTGGCGTTTGCAGCCGAGGATCATGGCGGCGCGCCAATTTTCGGCGTCAGTGTCCAGGAAGCGGAACCAGCCGGTGGCGGCACTGACGCATTGCATGCCGACGATCTGGTTTTTTCAGGTGATGTACTGTTTTTCACTCGGATGTCAGCGCGGGCACCGACCGAAATTTGGCGAGAGGACGCGACTCCAAAAGATACGATGGGAACGTACAGTCTGGATAGCTTTCTAAAGCCCGTCACACACATGAACGACGCGCTGTTATCGCAGATTGATATGCAGCCCTTGGAATCGTTTACGTTCAAGGGTGCGAATGACGA
>DATFCK010000434.1:0-10174 GCA_035253185.1 Chthoniobacterales bacterium
TGCCAACTCAGCCTTGGCATCTTCCAGGGCCTGCTTCACGTCCGCCTGCGATCCGACCGAGGTGTTGATCACGACCTTCTCCACCTTCGGAATCTCGTTCACGTTCTTGTAGCCATGCTGCTTCTGCAGCGCCGGCATCACCCGCTCCTTGTAATGCTTGTAAAATTCGTTTTCCATCGGTTAGGCCGCTTTCTTCGCTGTTTTCGCCGATTTCCTAGCCGGTTCTTTCTTTTTCTTATCCGCTTTCCCGTCCGTCTCGATCAGCCGTACATTGGAAATGTGGATCGGACCTTCCCGCTCCGCGATCTTGCCCGTCGGATTGTCCTGCGATTTCCGCAGATGCTTCTTAATAATGCGCACGCCCTCGACCAAAACCCTCTGCTTCTTCGGAAGGACCTCCAGAATTTTGCCGGAAGAGCCTTTGAAGTTCCCGGCAATCACCTCTACGTGGTCGCCCTTCTTCACATGAAATTTGAGACGGTTCATGACTGTTAAAAATCCGAAATCTGAAATCCGAAATCCGAAACAAGGTCAAAAGCCAAAGCGGCAATGTTCGAAACGGCGGCGGCTACACTCACCGCGCCGTTTTGGATTTCGAACCTTCGAATTTGTTTCGAGCTTCGATATTCGATATTCGAGCTTTGCCTCATAAAACTTCCGGGGCGAGCGAAACGATCTTCATGAAGTTGCGCTCGCGTAACTCGCGGGCCACCGGACCAAAGATGCGGGTGCCACGCGGGTTTAAATCTTTATCGATGATAACAATCGCGTTGTTGTCGAAACGGAGTAACGAGCCGTCATCGCGACGAATCGGTTGCTTCGTTCTGACCAGCACCGCCCGCACGACTTCACCTTTCTTCACCGTTCCGGTCGCGCTCGCTTCCTTTACGTTCGCGGTGATGATGTCGCCGACGCCGGCATAAAGCGTAGCCTTGCCGATAACGCCGATCATCGTCGCCATGCGCGCCCCGGTGTTGTCCGCTACATCAAGTCTGGAACGAATCTGAACCATCGAAATTTCCTTTAGTTATTTCCCCATCACTTCGACCAAACGCCAGCGCTTCAGTTTGCTTAACGGGCGAGTCTCCATGATGCGAACGGTGTCGCCCATCTTGGCTTTGTTCTCTTCGTCGTGAGCGTAAAACTTTTTCATTTGCTTAACGATCTTGCCGAACTTCGGATGCGGCACCCGGGTGACCGAGCGCACCACGATCGTCTTGTTCATGCTGTTGGAGATCACCTGGCCGGTGCGCGTTTTACGGGTGGGACGACGATTCTCCTCGGCGGGCTTCCCGGTCGCGGCCGGTGTGGTACTGATATTTTCCTGCTCGGCCATACCTTATTTCTCCACCGGTTTCCGGGAACGCTGTGACAACACCGTCTCGATCCGGGCCACGTCGCGACGCAACAACCGCAATCGACTGGGTTGTTCCAGCTGACCGCTCTGCTGCTGCAAACGCAGATGCAAACTTTCCTGACGCAGATCCCGCTTCTTGGTCAAAAGCTCATCCGTTGTCATCTCATTGATCTCTTTGATCTTCATACCGGTTTGTTAGGCGGCAGCTACGTGGTGCCGGGTTAAAAATTTGGTGCGGACAGGCAGTTTATCGGCGGCCAGCCGCAACGATTCCCGCGCCACCGATTCCGGAACACCGTCCAGCTCGAACAGAATGTTGCCCGGGCGAACCGTGGCCACCCAGAATTCAGGCTGGCCTTTGCCTTTACCCATTCGGGTTTCCGGCGGCCGCGCGGTAACGGATTTATCCGGGAAAATCCGGATCCACAATTTGCCTTTGCGCTTCATGTTACGGGTGAGCGCCACCCGCGCCGCTTCGATCTGCGTGTTCGTAATCCAGGCGCGCTCGAGCGTTTGCAGGCCGAACTCGCCGAAATCGATCCGCAGATTGCGTGAAGCAGTCCCCTTGCGACTTCCCCGCTGGGACTTCCGATACTTCACTCGTTTGGGCATCAAAGGCATAACAAATCTCCTTTAGCAGCGCGTCTGTAGCCGCCCCGCTGCGTCGGGGCGATCTTCCACACGGCGACACAGCGCCGTGGTCACAACATTTGCATGCATGAAAGTCATCTCAGTTTTCTTTAAACACCCGCCGGCTCCGGCGGCGGTGGTACCGGTTGCGGCTGCTCAACCGGCGCTTCTTCCTTTTTACAGATCCAGCACTTCACGCCGATCTTTCCGTAAACTGTGTTGGCCTCGGCGAATCCGTAATCGATCCCGGTCCGAAGCGTGTGCAGTGGCACCTTGCCTTCGCGATACCATTCCGAACGCGAAATCTCGGCGCCATTCAGACGGCCCGAACTGCGAAGACGAATTCCCTGCGCGCCAAAGTCCATCGCGGTTTGAACCGCCTTCTTCATGGCTCGGCGATAAGCGATTCGGCGTTCGATCTGTAGCGCCACGTTCTCCGCGACTAACTGCGCATCGAGCTCGGGCGTCTTGATCTCCTGGATATCAATCTTGATCTGCTTGCCCTGCGCCATCTTCGAGATTTCTTCGGTCATCTTCTCGATCTCGGCGCCTTTGCGGCCGATGACGATTCCGGGCCGCGCGGTGTGAATCGTTACCCGAATCGAGTTCCACGCCCGCTCAATCACGATCTTCGCGACCGCGGCGAACTGCAGTTTCTTCTTCACGTATTCGCGAATCTGGAGATCGCTGTGCAGAAATTGCGGCAGCTCCTGAGGCGAGGCATACCAGCGCGACCGCCAGTCGCGGTTCACGCTAAGTCTGAATCCAATCGGATTAACTTTCTGTCCCATAAATTATTTTTTCGATTTCTTAGCTGCCTTCTTCGCCGGTTTTTTGGAAGCGGCGGGCTTGGCTGATTCCGCACCGGCTTCGCCTGCTTTCTTGGCCGCTTTTTCTTCCTGCTTCTTCTTCTGTTTACGCGTCTCGCGATTCTCGATCGGAATTTCGTCCGTCAGCACGATTCGAATATGGCTGGTGCGCTTGATAATGCCGGAGGCGCTGCCGCGAGCCCGGGCCATGATTCGTTTAAAGCTGGGCCCTTCGCCGACCACCGCTTCTTTCACCACCAACCCGTCGACCTTCAAGTTTGCGTTATTCTCGGCGTTAGCCACCGCGCTCTTCAGCGTCTTCCCGATCAGGAAAGCCGCCTTTTTGGGCGTAAAAGCGAGCACGTCCAGAGCCGCCGACACCGGCAAGCCCTGGATCTCACGGGTGACTTCGCGCACCTTGAACGGCGAAATCCTCGCGTACTTATATATGGATCGTACTTCCATCGCTTCGTTGAACCGTTGAACCGTTAAACCGTTGAATCGTTAAACCGTTGAATCGTGTCCCGCGTTTTTCGCCGGTTTAACGATTCAACGATTTAACGTTTTAACGATCTTTCATTTTTATTTTAAACTCACATCTCCCTTTTGGGCATCCACCTGGAGGCGGTCGCCCACTTTTATTTTTTCTTTCGCCGAATCCATTCGTTCAATCACCGCACCGCAGATCTTCTGTCGCACATCCACCACCCGCAGCGTCGCGATCTTGCGGTCTTCCCGCATCACTCGCAGCGGCATGCCGATCTTAACTCCCTGTTTCTCGCCGACGTTACCGACCACAAACGACCACTCGTCCTTAACGCTGATCACGGTGGCGTCGAGCAAACCTGGCTGCTCCGCGGCTTGAGGTTTCGTCGAAGCCTTTGCTACCAGCTCATTCGTGCTCCGCAACTGAGCTTCCACCTCCATACGCGCGTGCGGATCGACGTCCTGCGACGTTTTCAGAAACGTCAGGATGGTCTCGTTAAGCCGCAGCATCTGGTCCCGGAACTCGTCGCGTTCCTTTTCCGCCAGCTGCAGGTCGCTCACCGCGGCCAGCAAACGCTGCTCGAGCTTGGCCCGATCCTTGTTCGCCGATTCGAGCCCGAGCGCTTCCATTCGCAGCTGTAAATCGGAAAACTTTCGGCGAAATAATTCCGCCTCCGCATTCGATTCCGCCAGACTGGTGGTTAACGTCCGGACCGATTCCTGCGCGATCGACAGCTGCTGACGCAATTCTTCATTCTGCGCCAGCAACGCTGCGTCGGTCACGCCGCGTTCCGCATCTTTTACTTTGGATTCTGACAAAGAACTATTTCCCTGCGCCGCCAGCGTTCCCGTTGACAGCACTCCCACTAACAAAACTGCTGAGAGCTTTTTGTTGAGAGTTGAGAGCCTCCGCCCTCGAACTTTTCTCTCAACGCTCAACTCTCAACCCTCAACTATTTCGTCACTTTCGCCGTGTGCGATCCGTGCTTCTTAAACACTCGCGTAGGCGAAAATTCGCCGAGTTTGTGCCCGACCATGTTTTCGGTGATAAACACGGAATTGAAGGTCTTTCCGTTGTGAATCAGAAACGTGTGGCCGACAAAATCCGGCGTGACCATCGAACGCCGCGACCAGGTTTTGATCGGTTTCTTGGCGTTCGAGCTGTTCATCTTATCGATCTTCTCCAGAAGATGCGATTCGACGAAGGGTCCTTTCTTTAACGATCTGGCCATAATTGTCAAATTGTTGCGCTCTGTAGCCACGGCGCTGTGTCGCCGTGCTGACCCCTCGACACAACGGGGCGGCTACAAGTTACGTTTTCTTCTTGGAGCGTCTCCTTTCCAGAATAAACCGGTCGCTCGGCTTGTGTTTCTGGCGGGTCTTAAAGCCTTTGGCCAGTTGTCCCCACGGACTAACCGGATGATGACGTCCGCCGCCACCCTTTGATTTACCCTGACCGCCGCCCATGGGATGATCGATCGGGTTCATCACCATGCCGCGCACATGAGGACGCCGTCCGCGCCAACGGCTGCGTCCGGCTTTGCCGCTGGAAACATTCATATGATCGACGTTTCCGACCTGGCCGATGGTTGCATACGCATTCTCGTGAATCCGGCGAATCTCGCCCGAGGGCATCTTGACCAGCGCGTAACCGCTTTCGAGGTTATTCAAAGTAGCCTGCTGACCGGCGCTGCGGGCGATCTGTCCCCCGCGGCCCGGCATGATTTCAATGTTGTGAATGCTGGTGCCTAACGGAATGGCACGGAGTGGAAGGGCGTTACCGAGCTCCGGGGCGGCGTCATCCCCGGCCATGACTCTGGCGCCAACCGCCAGACCGTTAGGCGCGAGGATGTAGCTCAATTCGCCGTCAGTGTATTTAATAAGAGCGATACGGGCGGAACGATTTGGGTCGTACTCGATCCCGATGACTTCGGCGGCAACACCGCGCTTTTTTCGCTTAAAATCAACCTTGCGGTACTTCTGCTTGTGGCCGCCCCCGATGTGGCGCGAAGTCAGCCGGCCAAACGCATTGCGCCCACCGGTTTTCTTCTTGGGCTCGACCAAACGTTTCTCCGGAGACCATTTTGTGATCTCGTCGAAAGCGGGCAACGCCTTGAACCGCAGCGTAGGAGTTAGGGGACGAAAACTTTTTAAGGCCATGGCAGTTTAGAAGTTCGAAATTCGAGATCCCGGCCCGCAATGCTTCGCATAGCGATGCAGGCGGGCGAAGCTCGAAACAATGACAGAAGCACCAAGGAGGGAAACGGATCCCAGCACTCGGGTCGGCTGTTTCGAATTTTCGGTCTTATTCATTCGTGCTTGTTTCGGATTTCGATATTGGTGCTTCAAATTTTCCGTCGTCAGACCAGCTCGATTTTGTCGCCTTCTTTCAGGGTAACGATCGCCTTTTTCCAATGCGCAGTGCGGCCGTAGTTAGCGGTCCGCTCGCGTTTCTTCTTGCCGTGATAATTGGTGGTATTGACTGCAACCACTTTCTTCTGGAAAAGTTGTTCCACCGCGCGCTTGATTTGAATCTTGTTAGCCCGAGTGCTGACCCGAAAAACGTACTTGTTCTGCTTCTCGCCTAACAACGATGCTTTCTCCGTCAGCGAAGCTCTCTGAATAATATCGTGCGGCTCGTTCATGGCTCTAATGTGGGGCAAGTTTCCAACTTGCCGCTTCCAAATTCGCAAGTTGAAAACTTGCGCCACTTTCCTTCTGCTTCTGGCCTCATCGCCGGATCCTTTCCGCCAGCTGCTCGAGTCCTTTCGAGGTGACCACGATTTTTTCGAACGCCAGCAGCTCCTCGGCGTTTACATCGGAGGCCTTCGCCAGCTTCACCGGCTTCACGTTGCGCGCCGAGATGTAGGTCTTTTCGTCAAACGCGTCGCTAATCAGCAAAACTTTGCGGGCGTCGGTCTGTTTCTTAACGAAATCGACGAACTTCCTGGTTTTGATTTCAGGAATCGCGATTTCATCAATCGTCAGCACATCGCCGTCTTTGATGCGCTCGCTCAACGCCTTCTGAAACGCCAGGCGACGCTGCGATTTTGAAGTTTTCTTGGAGTAATCGCGCGGCTTGGGTCCGAACACGACACCGCCCCCGCGCCAGATGGGTGAAGATTTGTAGCCCGCGCGGGCGCGACCTGTTCCTTTTTGCCGCCACGGTTTCGCACCGGACAGATCGACTTCCGCCTTGGTCTTGGTGTTGGCGCTGCCGGAGCGGCGAGCGGCCCGCATGGCTACGATGACTTCGTGCAACGCCTGACTGCCGCGCCCATTCTCGATGATCTCGATGTTCGCGTCTTTGGCGGCTGCTTTGCTTAAAACTTTCGCGCTCATCGTTTATCGAACCGTTATCGCGGGTTTCTTGGCCTGCTCAGCCTCGTCGCGCTTCCGGTGTTCCTCGTGCAGGCGCTTTATCGTTTCCGGATGTTTAATCGCAGGCCTGACGACAACGTAACTGCCGTTCGCACCCGGCACTGCGCCGCTGATCAAAATTACTTTTTCTTCCTCGCGCACCTGCATGACCTCGAGGTTTTGCACGGTCACGCGCTCGTCACCCATGTGCCCGGGCATGCCCATATTCTTCCAGATGCGACCGGGGGTAGAGCGATTGCCGATGGCGCCGTTCCGGCGATGCGTCTTGGAACCGTGCGCCGCGCCTTGCCCGGCGAAGTTGTGCTTCTTCATCACCCCTTGAAAACCTTTGCCTTTTGAGCGGCCGATCACGTCCACATAATCGCCCGCCTTAAACTGCGTGATACTCAGGTTCACTTCGCCTTCCGGCGCATCATTCGTTAGGCGAAATTCGCGCATCAATTTCTTCGGCTCGACTCCGGCTTTTTTGAATTCGCCGAGAACCGGTTTCGTTAGGCGGGACTCCTTTTGGCCGCCGAAACCGACTTTGACCGCGGAATAGCCGTCCGTTTCGACGGTTAGCCGACGCACCAAAACGTTATCACCGGCGGCAATCACGGTCACCGGACGCGACCGGCCCTTGGCGTCGTAGACGCTGGTCATGCCGATTTTCTGTCCAAGTAACCCGATGCTCATGTTGGAGGTGTGTAAAAGTGTTTCTCAAGCTAGATCTTGATCGTGATATCGACACCCGCGGGGAGGTTTAACTTTTTCAGTTCATCCACCGTTTTGGCAGTCGGCTCGATGATGTCGAGCAGCCGCTTGTGAGTGCGAATCTCAAATTGGTCCATCGATTTTTTGTCGACGTGAGGGGAACGATTGATCGTGAATTTTTCAATCAAGGTCGGCAGCGGAATCGGACCGGCCACCCGGGCGCCGGTGCGTTTTGCCGTCTCCACGATTTCAACCGCGGATTGATCGAGCATTCGGTGGTCGAAGGCCTTCAGACGAATGCGAATTCGTTGTCCGTTCGTCATTTCGTCTCCTTCTGATCGAGAATTGCCGACACCAGATTGGCTGGCACCGGCTCAAAATGTGATGGTTCCATCGAATAGCTGGAACGGCCTTTCGATAACGATCGAATCGCAGTGGCGTAACCGAACAATTCCGCCAAGGGAACTTCGGCATGAATGATCGACACGTTACCGCGCGCTTCGATGCTTTGGATGCTGCCGCGGCGCCGGCTCAAGTCGCCGCAAATGTCGCCCTGATATTCATCCGGGGTGATGTTTTCGACCTTCATGATCGGCTCGAGCAGAATCGGTTTACCCTGCTTGAATCCGTCTTTCATTGCGAAAATCGCCGCCAGTTTGAACGCAAGCTCGTTGGAATCGACTTCGTGGAACGAGCCGTAGACGATATCCACCGCCACATCGACGACCGGGTAACCTCCCAGCACGCCGTTTAATACTGCCTCTTCGATCCCCTTCTTCACCGCCGGGATGTATTCCCGCGGGATAATGCCGCCGACGATCTTGTTTTCGATCACCAGACCCTTGCCGCGCTCGGTCGGCCTAACGTCCACTTCCACGTGGCCGTATTGACCGCGACCACCGGATTGCTTGATCAACTTCCCAACGCCGTGGGCGCTGCCGGTGATCGTTTCGCGATAAGCGATCTGTGGTTTGCCGGCGTTCGCGTCCACTTTGAATTCGCGGAACATCCGGTCCCGGATGATTTCCAGATGCAACTCGCCCATGCCGGCGATAATCGTCTGGCCGGTGTCTTCGTGGGTATAAACGCGGAAGGTCGGATCTTCTTCGGCTAACCGCTGCAACGCGGTGGCCATTTTCTCCTGGTCGAGCTTCGTCTTCGGCTCGATCGCCATTGAAATTACCGGGTCAGGGAACGAAGGCGGTTCGAGCAAAATTGGATGATCCTCATCACACAGCGTATCACCGGTAGTAATGTTCTTGATGCCGACGATCGCCGCGATGTCGCCGGAATAACAGGTCTCGATATCTTCGCGCTTGTCCGCCTGAATCTGAATCAAACGCGAAATCCGCTCGCGCTTGTTCGTGCGCGGATTGTAAACAGTATCTCCCTTGGACAAGGTGCCGGAATAAACCCGGAAGAAAACGAGTTTGCCGACGAACGGGTCGCTCCAAAGTTTGAACGCGATCGAACAGAACTTGGCGTTGTCATCGGTAACCGCATCCATTGGCTCGTGGGTGTCCGGGTTTTGTCCCTTGGCCGGCGGGATGTCGAGCGGGCTCGGCAGATAATCAACTACCGCGTCCACCAGGTATTGGACGCCAATATTCTTCAGGGCTGAGCCCCCAATCACCGGAACAAATTTGTTGGCGATGGTTTGACGGCGAATGGCCGCCTTCAGCGCTTCCGCGGTAACGGGCTGCTCATGGATTACCAGCTCGGCGATCTCGTCGTCGATATTCGAAATCTGTTCGACCAAATTTTGGTAGGCTTGCTCGACCTCGTCGACGTGCTCCTTGGGAATCTCCGTGACTTCGTAGGTGGAACCGAACTGATCGCTGTCGGAATAAACGATCGCCTTCTTGTTGATAACATCGAGCTGGCCCTTGAGCTGATCCTCTCGGCCTAACGGCAGTAAAACCGGCCAAGCATTGGCGCCGAGTTTCTTGTGAATGCTGTCGACCGACATGGCGAAGTCGGCGCCGACGCGGTCCATCTTATTGATGAAGGCCAGCCGCGGCACGTTATACTTCGTCGCCTGCCGCCACACCGTTTCCGATTGAGGCTGAACTCCGGCGACACCGTCGAACACCGCGATCGCCCCGTCGAGCACGCGCAACGAACGTTCCACCTCGGCGGTGAAATCGACGTGGCCGGGCGTATCAATAATATTGATGCGCTGTTTTATGCCCTCAAAAATTTTGTAAACGCCTTCTTCCTTCTTTTGCGACCACGAACAGGTGGTGGCGGCCGAGGTAATGGTGATGCCACGCTCGCGCTCCTGCTCCATCCAGTCGGTGACGGTGGTGCCTTCGTGCACTTCACCCATCTTGTGGATCATGCCGGTATAAAACAGCACCCGCTCGGTAATCGTGGTCTTGCCGGCGTCAATGTGCGCCGCAATCCCGATATTCCGCGTCCGCTCCAGCGGGAACTTGCGGTTAGGCGAATTCGGATTCTTCGCGCCTGCTGATTTCTTTTCCATGGTCGCGGTTGCCATAACTACCCTTGCAAACAAAGTGACGCCGCGCCCTCTGTGCTGTCATCCTGAGCGGAGTGCAGCGGAGCCGAAGGATCTCGCCTACATCGCGAAAGGCGCACAGCTGTAACCAGTGTGACGCCACCACCACTGCGAGGCTTCTCGACTGCGCTCGGGATGACACCGCTAAATGAATGGCGCTCGCGGGAGTAATTCATATCACCACCTAAAGTGCGCGAACGCTCGGTTGGCTTGCGCCATCTTGTGAGTGTCTTCGCGTTTCTTGATCGCGTTGCCCTGGCCGTTCGCGGCATCGCGAATTTCCTGAGCCAGCGCGTC
>DATFCK010000435.1:0-4434 GCA_035253185.1 Chthoniobacterales bacterium
AAGTCCGACATCATGCTCGGAAAACTTCGCCATGGTCTCAAAGTTAATGTCCTTGAGATAGGAAAACGGCACCTCGGTGTCGTTTCGGAAATGGCGCTGGAGTTGACCGGCGTTGTAATCCTTGGCCAGCCGCAAATCATCGAGCCGGGGAATGATGCCCTGGTTAACAATCTTGATTATGTCCGGCTCCTTAATGTCCTTCGGCATGCCGTTAATGATGGCCCGATAGTCGGAAGTCGGCGGCCGGCCATACTTCTCTCGGTATCCCTTGACCATTTCAGGCAGATAGAAGTCAACCTCGTAGCTGGCGCGGTTCTGGACCAGCGTTAGGCCGTTGCGATCTTTAATCTCGCCGCGCACCGAAGGGATCCGAACCGTCACCTCCGAGCTGCCGCGAATTTTTGCGGTCCACTCGGCCCCGCGCGCGACCTGGACCCACCACAGTCTCAAACCGAGAACGCCCAAACCCAGGACCATGAGCAGTCCGAGAAATTGAATTCTCAAATGAGGATTAAGCCGGCGACGGTTCATTCGTAACGGTAACGGTTAGACTCAGGCAAATAGGGATAGCCGGTGGCCCGGGCAAGCCAATGTAACATCCAAAACGCCGGCAGCGAAATAACCATGGCGATGAGACCGGGCCCGCCGATTTGCCACCACACCTGGGGGGTGAAGAAAATCGAGCCTCGTCGAAAACTGATCATCAGATATTGCGCCAGAATAATGGCGGAAGTGCAGATGCCGCTCAGAACACAATGAACTTCCCAGCGTCCGCGGACAAACAATGGCCTCAGGCCATGCATAATCCCCGCCAACACGGCATAAATGAGTATGGAAGAACCGAAGGAAATTTCAACTCGTGGCCCCAGGACCTGAACAGTCAGGGCATCAAGGAGCAAGCCGGCGTAAAGCGCCAGCGCAAGCATCAACGGGAACGGAAGCATGATCGCCCCTGAAAAAACAACCACCGGCACCAGATACACATGGGCGTAGAACAGCCATGGCAATGGCGGGATGAAAAACTCAGCCACTTGCGCCACCGAAACCAAAATCAGAAGAATGAAAAAGAAGATCATTTCCGCTCTTTTTGACCTTTTTGATCTTTCCGACCGGTAACGACGAACACATCTTCCAAGCGGGTCATATCGACCGCCGGAGCAAGCTGAGCCTGACCGTCGAGCTCCCGGATTTTAAATGATTTCACCGTCCCGATGGGAATGCCGGATGGAAAAACGCCGCCCACTCCCGAAGTAAATGTCTTTTGTCCGGGTTTGAGATCGGCCTGCTTTGACAAAAAATTCAGATTCAACAGCGGGGTGATACCGGCCGCAACGCGTTCGCCGGAAACAATTCCCTGCTCGCGCGAGCCTTCGACTGAAGCCGCAACCTTGCAGTTTTCATCCGAGATCAGCAGCACAACCGAAATGTTGTCACTGACGGTGGTGGTTTTGCCAACCAATCCCAGATCGGTTACCACCGGCATATCGCCTTCGATCCCGTCTTCTTTACCGCGGTTGATGGTGACGGTTTTCCACCACGTCGACGAATCACGCGCGATCACTTCGGCGGCGACGAGCTTGAATACGGAACGTTCGCGATAATCCAGCGCGTGTCGCAATCGGTTCACTTCGTGTTCCACATCGCGCAAGGCCTGATTGGTTGCGCGAAGCTGGGTGTTCTCGACATGCAAAGCGTTGTTTTCTTTCTCCAGGTCCTCCAGCGATTTTAATTTTCCGCTAACGGACGTGATCTGTTTCTGCAGACCGGAACCGCTTCGCAGAAACGGCGAGAACAACTGGTAAACACTGGCCTGGAGTTTACGCGTTGTTTCCGGACCGAAACTCAGGAAATAGCCGAGCAGGGCGCCAAAGACTAGAAGCGCAATGATGCTCGAACGGTTCATTCCGATTGCGGACTGCCGGTATGAATGTCGGACTCGGAATCGCAGTCGGCTAAAACGGATTGAGTCTCAGGCAAGTCGAAGCGGGTGATTGCCACCTCTAATCCGCAATCTGCAATCCGCAATCCGCAATCGTCGCTACCGCCACTGACGATCGGCAGAAGCGACCTGTCGCAAAAATTTGAGTTCATTGAGACACTTGCCTGTTCCTTCCGCGACGGCGCTGAGCGGATCTTCCGCAACATGGACAGGTAAACCGGTCTCTTCGCTCAAAAGCTTGTCAAAACCACGAAGCAACGCACCACCGCCGGCCAGCACCAGACCGCGATCCACCAGATCTGCCGAAAGCTCGGGGGGACATCGCTCCAGCGTAATGCGGACTGAATCTACAATTGTGGAAATTGGCTCCAACAACGCTTCACGCACCTCCTGAGAAGTGATCATCAGGGTCTTCGGCAATCCCGCGACCAAATCGCGTCCCTTCACTTCCACACTTGTTTCCTTCTCGCTGGGATAGGCTGAACCGATTTTGATCTTAATTTCTTCCGCCGTTCGTTCGCCCACCATCAGGTTGTAGGCGCGCTTCATATATTGAACGATCGCCTCGTCCAGCTCATCTCCGGCCACGCGGACACTTCGGCTGAAAACGATTCCAGAAAGCGAAATCAACGCTACCTCGGTGGTCCCGCCACCGATGTCGATAATCATATTGCCGGCCGGATCCTGAACCGGCAGGCCGACACCGATCGCCGCGGCCATTGGTTCCTCGATCAGATAAACCTCGCGTGCTCCGGCGTGCGTAGCTGATTCGCGCACCGCTCGTTTTTCAACCTCGGTGATCCCCGAAGGAACGGCGATGACCACCCGGGGACGGGCGCGCACCCGGCGGTTATGAACCTTGGTAATAAAGTGACGCAACATCGCTTCGGTGACCTCGAAGTCGGCGATGACCCCATCCTTTAAAGGGCGCACCGCGACGATATTGGACGGGGTCCGGCCGAGCATCCTTTTGGCTTCATCGCCTACCGCGAGCACCTTGTTAGTGCCCGCCTGTACGGCGACGACCGACGGTTCGCGAAGAACGATGCCCTGGTCTTTTACGTAAACGAGCGTGTTGGCAGTGCCGAGATCGATCCCGATGTCGCTCGAGAGCCAGCCGAAAAGTCCGTTAAACATGAAAATTTTAGAATTGCTGGTGCTTCAGTCCATCGGAAGCATCCCTTGCTTCGGACCCATAGCAGTAATCGTGCACTTTCGCGATTCGGCGCTGAAACGCGGGTAACATGAAACGGCCACATCCATCGTCAAGCTCAAACCGCAATGACATATCGGAGTGTCGAAGGAACCAGAGTTGGAGTGATGGAGTATTGGAGTTCTGGGGGTATTGGAGTTCTAGGGGTATTGGAGTTGTTGCCATTACTCCAGAACTCCGTTACTCCACTACTCCAATGATTGCCGTCGCTCCATCAATCCTGGCGGCGAACTTCGCCAATCTCGGCGCCGAGGTGAAGGCGGTCGAACAGGCCGGAGCCGATCGCATTCATTGCGACATCATGGACGGTCGTTTTGTGGATAACATCTCTTTCGGTCCGGCCGTGGTCGCGGCGGTGCGGAAGGTAACGTCGTTACCGTTGGAAGCGCATTTGATGATCCAGCGGGCGGATCATTATCTGCCGCGATTTATCGAAGCCGGAGCGGATCTAATCACCGTGCATGTTGAGCCGGAAGCGGAACACGATGTTTCCGCGACCCTAAAACAAATTCGCGAAGCCGGGCGCCGGGTTGGTCTAACGTTCAATCCGGCTACGCCATTTTCCGCTGTCGAACCCTTTCTCAAACAAATCGACCTGTTGTTAGTCATGACCGTGCATCCCGGATTCGGCGGCCAGGCGTTCCGGTCCGAGATGATGGATAAGGTGAAACAGGCGGCTGAATGGAAACGGTCTAACCATTCCTCGCTCGATATCGAGGTAGATGGCGGAATTAATCCGGAAACGGCGCGGGTTGCAATCGAGCATGGGGCAAATGTGCTGGTGGCAGGCACGTCAATCTTTGGGAAGAAAGATTACGCGAAGGCGATACGGGATCTGCGGGACGCTGGCTAGCGCAACGTCACGCACAATGCGTAACGACATTATTCCTAAAACGATTGCGGATTGATCGGACGAGCTTGCCCGCTAATCAGCCCACTTGCAAAAAGGCTGTCATCCCGAGCGAAGTCGAGGGACCTCACATAAACCCACATGACCTACTACGTATCCATGCTGACCAACAAGGGCTGGACTGTGTTGTCCATCGGCGTTACTAACGACGTCGCAAAATCGTGTGCGTCGGCGTTTCGAGCACCAACAAGAACTCATCCACACGACTCCGAGTGAACTTCTGCTGCCCGGCGTACACTAACGCTCCAAAAACCTTGTCATCCCGAGCGAAGTCGAGGGACCTCACATAAACAGGCATGACCTACTACGTATACATGCTGACCAACAAGGGCTGGACTGTGTTGTCCATCGGCGTTACTAACGACGTCGCAA
>DATFCK010000436.1:0-5303 GCA_035253185.1 Chthoniobacterales bacterium
ATCCGGTTAGGGCGGGCTTGGTATCCAGTGCCGACCAGTGGCCGTACGTGTTAGATCGTGCCAAGCTGGAAGCCATGGCGGTTCGGTGAACCGCCGCTACCGGCGCGGTTAGGAACGAAAGGTGGGATGGGCTGTCAGGTAGCGGCGATTGACCTCAATCGCCATGGTTGCAGGGGCCGATTGGTGTCTATGACTTAGACAGTGGAAAGCTGGAACCCCATGGCGGTTCGGTGAACCGCCGCTACCTGTTGCCTTCTAATTCCTCTACCAGCGGGTTCGCGTCGTACACCCTGCGTAATGCTTCGGTAATCGCGGCGCTGTCCACACTCACCGCGCGCGCCTCTTTGTCGGTGTAAACGCAGTCCAGAACTAACGATTGAATGTTTCCGTCGAAAATGATTCCGACAAACTCGTTATTCTTGTTTACCACCGGACTGCCGCTGTTACCGCCGATAATATCGGCATCGGAAACGAAATTGAATTTCGTCTGCATATTGAGAGCCGATTTCCGTTCAATCCATCGCTGAGGAAGATCAAACGGCGCACGGTTTTTGTGTTCGTCGGCGCGGCGATATAGCCCCTCGAAATTGGTAAATGCGGGAACTAGTTTTTTGTCCTCCTGGTAGCCGCGCACGGTGCCGTATGAAAGCCGCAAGGTGAATGTGGCGTCGGGGTAAATGTTCGTTCCCAGGAGAGCGAATCGCGCCCTGGCGATTTCGGCATAAGCCTGGTTCTTGATTTCCTCCTGCGCCTTGTAGGATTCGCGCACCTGCCGGGCGGGGGCATCGATCATTCGGGCCAAATCCACCATTGGATCATGCGCGGCCGCAAGCGTGGCCAGATCCTTCCCATACATCTCCTTGCGGAACGCTACGTCTTTCAATTTTGTTCCTGTGACCAGTTCCACCGCTCGATCATGTGGCGATTTGCCCGCCAGTAACTGTTTCACGTAGGAGTCATCAGCGCCAAATTTCTCGGCAAAATCCGTTAACGAATCGGTTAGTCTCAGGATTTCGTAATCGTCGTAGACCGGCTCGGTCGAGAACAATGTCAATTCGAGCGATTCCCGGGCGCTGTCCCGGAACATCGGCAAACGATCTCCGTTCGATTTGCCGCGTTCCTCAACCGCGCGGTTGAGTAATCGAGCAAATTTGAAAAGTGTGCCGTAGGCAGTGCGTGGTCCGCGATATCCAACCGTGACCGGGCGTTCCTGTTCCAGGTAATCGTATCGGGGAGCGATTTTGGCAATTTCCGATTGCGCCCTCTTGATTCGGTCGTAGCCGGCGACTGCTGGTTTTGTCGACGGATTTGCTTCCATCAGATCGCGCAACTTCTTCTCGCGCTGTTCCAGTGCCGTCCATATTTCCGGATCGAATAATGCCGCTACGTAGCCACCGTAGCGTTTACGATTGTTCTGGTCGCCGCGGAGATCGCTATGAACCCGCCGTTCATTTTCGAAAGAACGGCCGCCCCACGCAGTCAACAGCACCTCCCGCCGATTGAACAGAGTCAGCCAGTTAGGCAGTTCGCGATCACGACGATCCGCCATTTCCCCGGCGGTAAGTTGCCGGTCAGTTCGGCCGGGGCTTCCGCTAACGAAGGTCAGTTCGCCATCGGCCGGGCCATTGGAATTCCACCTCAGGTAATGTTCGATCTTTGCGGGCTGACCATTCTCGTAAGCCCGAAAAATACAAATATCGAGGTTATATCGCGGGTACTCAAAGTTATCAGGATCACCTCCGAAAAATGCCATCTGTTGTTCCGGAGCGAAAACGAGGCGGACATCGTCATATCGTTTGTAGCGATAAAGGTGGTAAAGGCCGCCCTGATACAGCGAGACGACATCGGAGCGCAGTCCGGTTTTGTCTTTGCTCTCCTTTTCAATCGCGGCAATCATTGCTTCGCGAGCAGGTCCCGCGGCTGCCGTCGACATTCCCGGCCTAACGGCTCCATTGACTCGGGCGGTAACATCTTCGATCGACATCAGGACGTTCAATTCCAGGTCGGCTGATTTGACTTCGTCCGCCGGTTTGGCCGCGTAAAATCCATCGCGAAGGTAATTGTGTTCCTGGCTGCTCATCTTCTGCAGGGTATCCCGGCCCACGTGATGATTTGTAATCACCAGTCCGTTAGGGGAAACAAATGAGCCGCTGCCGCCGGAGTTGAAACGCACCGCCGACTTTTGCAAATGTTCCAACCATTGGGGCGAAGGCTCGAACTGATACTTCTCTTTCAGCTGTTTGAGGGGTGGATTGTTGAATAACCACATGCCCTCGTCGGCCATAGCGGAATCGGCGATTAGAATAAGGAAAACGAGGACGAATGGTTTCATTGGATTAAAACTAGATCGAAAAACGGCCGGCGAAATGACGAATGTAAATGACGAAGCACGCGCTACGTGATTTTCCTCTGACTTTTGGTCATTCCGGCTTCGATATTATTTCTTCATTCTTCCTTCTTCATTCGCCATTCGCTCGCCGCGCCGTAGCCTTGGCGAAAGCGGGTGCTTCGTCATTCTCCTTATCGGCGTTCGCTGCGCAACAGCGCGGATGCGTTCTGCAGCCCTTCCGCCACCTGAGGGATGATCCCTTTTCGCCGATAAATCGGCAGTACCATTGGCCGTAGCTTTGGAATTTGGATCGCGAAAAGTAATCCCGCGCCCAGACAGATGATTCCGCCGCATGCAATCGTCAGTTGAGCTCCGGTGCGGTGCGCGATTGCGCCGGCCATAAGACTTCCAAACGGCGCCATCCCCATCAACGCGGTGGTGTAAAGGCTCATCACCCGACCGCGTTTGTCATCCTCCACGATGGTCTGCAATATCGTGTTCGACGTGGCCAACTGCACAATCATCCCGAGCCCGACGCAGGCCAGAGCAGTTAGGGCAAATCCCAGGTTTCTCGCGAGTCCAACCCCAATCAGCCCGCCACCAAACATAATTGCGCCGACCGAAATTCGCGGCCCGGCACCGTAAATACTTTTTCGCGACGCCAGATAGAGGGTTGCCACGAGCGCTCCGATTCCCGGCGCGGCCATCAACCAGCCTAACGTATGAGCGTTCCCATGAAGCACTTCAGCCGCGTAAATCGGCATCAGAACCGCATAGGGCAACCCGACCAGGCTGACTAATCCTACCAGCATCAAAACCGCCGAAATCGGCGGAAAACCTGCCGCGTACCTGATTCCTTCTACCAAATCCTCGACTGCGCTGGAATTGGCTGGTGGTGCGGGCTGCTTTCTCACCTGCATAGCCACCAGCGCGGCAACCACCGGAATGTAACTAATTGCGTTCAAGTAAAAGCACACCGCCGTAGACACCACGGTCAGTAACAGTCCGGCGATCGCCGGCCCAAGCATCCGGCCGCCGTTAATTATGAAGGCGTTGAGCGCGACCGCATTCGGCAGATCGCGACCGGAGCCTACCATATCGACGATGAAGGCCTGACGCGCGGTGAGGTCCACCGCCAGAATGGCCCCGGCCAGCACATTCAGCAGGATCAAATTCCAGATGTGAAGCATTCCGGTGGAAACAACCACCGCGAGCATGAGAGCCTGAATCATCGCCAGCGTCTGAGTTATAATAAGGATCCGGTGGCGATTGAATCGATCGACTAAAACGCCGGCGAATGGAGTCAGCACGAACAAAGGCAGCTGCCCGGCGAAACTAACCAGGCCTAACAGGAAACTGGAACGGGTGAGCTGATATACAGTCCAGCTAAGTGCGATCTGTTGGACCCATGTCCCAATCAGCGAGATACTCTGGCCGCTAAAATATAGCCGGAAATTTCGATGCCGAAATGCCCGGATCATTGATCGCAGTCCTTCCACTTTGTCGGTCTCACTCACGTCTGAAAATTCTCTCCGCGGATTGCTCACGCTCGGGTTGTCCGATCCGCCGCCAAAGCACGAAAAGCCGTTTGAAACGGCTCGCAGATCGGCCTGGTCAATAGACACCGGCCTAAAGGCCGGTGCTAATCAGAACTGCGATTTTTCGGTCGCCCCGGCGATTCTCATTAACCCCGGTGATGCCGGACCGCCTCGATAGCCCAGCCGCTTCAACGGCTCTCCTATCCACCGTTAATTTTGGTGCCGCCGGCGGCTCTGATTTGGTTGAACCTGGCGCGTTGATTCCGATCCGCGGCAAGCAACACTTTCGACCGGAAAAGGCGCGCGCCTTCAGATTCAAAATATTCCTGCACGTCCGAATCGAAGTAACTTCCGTCGTCCCGAGGGTTGAAATCGAGGAGAAGCCGTCCATCCGGCTTCAGAAAGCGAGAACGAACGTCGTTCAGAAAAAAATTCCACTCGTTAGGACCCCATTCCTTCCACACGCCTTTTTGGTCGCCCCGAATTCGTTGAAAACAAATGCGATACGCCGTTATTACATCAAAGGGTTCTCCCAAATCCGGCAATGGCTCGTACGGTTCGATGTCTGCCGTCACCCGCGGAACGTTCAGCAGTTCGATCATTCCCCGAAACAGCGGGTTGGTGTCGCGATCGAGACCAAGGACCTCGTGTCCAAACAGTTTGCAAATGTAAAGGAAGAACCCGGAGCCACAGCCAAGATCGAGCACTCGCATCGGGGGGCTCCGATCCAGCCAAAGGTCCTGCACCCGCTTCAGGTTCGGACGAATCCAGTATTCAGCATCCTCGAACTGATTGATTTTCGGCGAATCCGGATGACGCGGATATTTTTGGCGCAATCGATCAAGCGCGGCCTGGTCAATGGTAGCGAGAATTTTCTTCGCGCTGACCGGATGCGTCCAGCGCGCCGCGTGCTCGGACAAACTTTGTAAGGCGTCGAGCGAAAGCAGTTTTCCCAATTTATGACCAACCCGCACACCAAAGCTTGCCACTCGCGCGCCGACATACAAGCGGTACCAGCGTTGGAATGACAGGACCACAGAGACGAAAGAGTAATGGAAATTCCCACGACAAATAAAATGTCCATATGGACATTTTATTTGTCGTGGCTAAACCAGGCCAAAAGTTCGATGGCGGATGGCTGCTTCGAGTCGAATTGGATTGACCTGCGATTGAGTTGGATTTGAATGCCGGGTATGGGCAAAAAGGATCCGCGTATCGACGCCTATATCGGAAAGTCAGCCCCGTTCGCCAAACCAATTTTGAAACATCTCCGCAAAGTTGTTCACGCGGGGTGTCCTGACGTTCAGGAGACTATCAAGTGGAGTATGCCGCATTTCGATTACAAAGGCATCATGTGCGGAATGGCGGCGTTCAAGGAGCATTGCGCGTTCGGGTTCTGGAAATCGAAACTGATTTTGCCTAACAACGGCGGCCGG
>DATFCK010000437.1:0-3336 GCA_035253185.1 Chthoniobacterales bacterium
GCGAATCGCCCGGCAAGCCGGCGCAGCCTAAATCTTCAAACATCGCTTCGCCGTTTTCCGAGCCGTCATAGCCGATTACAATTTTCATCCGCTGTCTCCTTTCTGATACATCTTCGCGGGCACTGGAGGAAAGACGCTTAAGTGCGAGAGCCGCGGCGGGCGGTTGTGCCGGATCATCGTGTTATCTGGTTAGGCCCAGTTGCCGCATTAGATGTTGGTTATCCCAAAACAGATATTCCTCTTCGATCAAACCCTTTTTGTTCCAATGTCGAACTGTGCATATGCTGATAAGAAAGCGTTTTCCGTTAGGTCGAATTTCTTTTCCCACTGAGCTGTGCCACGGACGGGTGAAAGTGCCTTCGATCTGACTGATAACACACGTCCAATCCGCCGAGCCAAACTTCACCCGATGACTTCGAACACGCGCATCCGGCGCGTAATCAAACATCGCCTTCAGACTGTGCACATGTTTCTCGAGACCCTTGGTTTGTCGACCATCGGGCCAGTGAACTACGACGGTTCTGGCATGACTTTCGGTTAGTCGCTCCCATTTCTCATCACTCAGGACGTCGAAGTCGGAAACATCGAACCTCAAAAGATTAGATGGCAGATTCTTTTCATGTCTGCGCTGCTTGGCCACCCCGGAGTACTGGGCAAAGGCCGATGATGGGAGAACGAATGATATGCTGAGGATTACGATGAGCCCCGCCAGCATTCTTGTTGGCCTTCTCATACGCGGAGGTGTGAATTCTGTATTCTCATACTGATGCCGGTGCCGATGGAACGGTTTTCTGCGCCGGCAGATTCGCGATTACGAGACAAAACACCGGGGTTAAGAAACAATCCGCGAAACGTCGCGCCGACCATGGCGAAAAATACGGCCGGGCCGGTGTTGGTCCAGAATCACTTTCTTTATTATTTGCGCCGCATCCAGGGTGCGGACGTGGTATGCCGGCGATGGCGGGTGGCTCGAGAACGCACGCTGCCGTCGTTGGCCGATGAAAAGCGCCGCCCCAGAAACAACCGATAATCGATGTAACCAATTGCCATCAGGAATGCGCCGAGCAGGAAATATTCGGTTAGGGTCATGCCAAACGATAGGCCTGCACGAATCCAACGACTAAGACTAATAATCGATGGCTTCGATAGGGAATTGCTCAAAGTCACCGGTGCTCACATGGCCACGTCAGATTTGGCCGTTACAAACGGCTAAGAAGAAAGCTATTTGCGATTATTCGTTAGAGCTAGGATGGCGCAACTGAGGCGCGCTTGACAAAAGCGCTGGTGGGCAACCACGCTCACCGGGACGAACCGAAGGCGGAGGTTTGACCATGAAGAACAAGCAGAATAAAAGGCGAGTCCGATCCGCGATGCCGAAACGGAAGGCGCCTCGTTCCCTGGGTGGAAGACCGAAACAGGGGCCCCGCCGGTCCAACCATATGCCGGCTGCACTGAAGGATCTGCTGCCGGATCTCGATTCTATATATATAGATATTCACTCCCATCCCGAACTGTCGATGCAGGAAAAGCGCACCGCTGGGATTGCGGCCGAGCGATTGCGCGAAGCGGGTTATGACGTTACCACCGGCATCGGCAAAACCGGCGTGGTTGGTCTCCTGCGCAATGGCGACGGTCCGACTGTGATGTTGCGGGCGGACATGGACGCGCTGCCGGTGAAGGAAGCGACCGGGCTCCCGTATGCCAGCACGGTCACCGCTAAGGACCGTGACGGCAACACCGTGCCGGTGATGCACGCGTGCGGTCATGATATGCACGTAGCGTGTCTGATCGGCGCCGCAACGTTGTTAGCCAACGCACGTGATACCTGGCGCGGCACGTTGATGGCAGTTTTCCAACCCGCGGAAGAGACTGCGGAAGGCGCGAGGGCGATGGTTACCGACAAGCGGTTTGCCCAATTTCCGAAACCTGACGTCGTACTCGGACAGCATGTCATGGTAGGCCCCGCCGGAGCTATCGGCGGCCGCAAAGGTGTCATCACATCCGCAGCCGACAGTTTCCAGATCCGCATGTTCGGACGCGGGGCCCATGGCTCCATGCCTCAGGCGAGCATCGACCCGGTTGTTATGGCGGCTTCGACTGTTCTTCGATTGCAAACAATTGTGTCGCGCGAGATCGCTGCGAATGAGGCGGCAGTTGTCACGATTGGCTCGTTGCAAGCCGGGACAAAAGAGAATGTGATTCCTGACGAAGCAATCATTAAGCTCAACGTCCGCACATTTGATGAAGGAGTTCGCAAACGTGTCCTTGCCGCCATCACCCGGATCGTGAACGCCGAAGCCGAAGCATCGGGAGCACCAAAGCCGCCGGAGATCATCGCTCTGGATAATTATTCGCTGGTCAGCAATGATGCCGAAGCGACTGAGCGAGTGGCGAACGCATTCCGCGTTCATTTCAATCGGGAAAATGTCGTTCAAGTGCAGGCTACATCGGCTAGTGAAGATTTCGGTTCCTTCGGCGAGCATTGGGGCGCGCCCTCCGTTTTCTGGTTCATCGGTGGCACTGACCCGGCCGTGTACAGGAAAGCAAAAGCGGCCGGCCGGGTGCACGAGATTCCAACCAATCACAACCCGCGTTTCGCTCCGGTAATTCATCCGACGCTTGAAACCGGCGTCCAGGCGTTAATGATTGCCGCGAAAGCCTGGCTCGGCCCAACCGCGTCATAGGAAATCGATGAAGACACTGGTGCTGGCGCTCGATCTCGCTGGTACATTCGTTTTCGCGCTGAGCGGTGCGATGACTGCCGTTAGGCACCGGCTCGATCTTTTCGGCATTCTGGTGCTGTCACTTGCGGCCGCGACATTCGGCGGGATCGGGCGCGACCTGCTGATTGGAGCAGTGCCGCCCGCAGCGATCGCGGATTGGCGCTATTTCGCGGTGCCGATTCTCGCTGGCCTAACGGTATTTTTTGTCTATTCGGCAACCGCGCGGCTGCACACTGCGGTACTCATTCTGGACGGCGCAGGTCTGGCGCTTTTCGCGGTTTCCGGAGCGCTGAAAGCGCTGGCGTTTGGCCTTACCCCGATCGCCGCCATCATGCTGGGTGTCCTAACCGGAGTTGGTGGCGGCATCGCCCGCGACATTTTGGTCGCTGAAATTCCAACGGTCCTGCGGGCAGAACTTTACGCCGTCGCTGCTCTGGCCGGCGCTTCGGTCGTGGTGGTTGGCCGGCTGTTGAATCTGCCATCGCTTCCCCTGGCGTTGGCAGGCGGCGGGTTGTGCTTTGGGCTTCGTTTCATGGCTATCCGCCATGGATGGCACCTGCCCAAGGCTTGTCAGTCTGACCAACTGACGTTTGACTCTGTTCCCCCACCCCAA
>DATFCK010000438.1:0-3486 GCA_035253185.1 Chthoniobacterales bacterium
AGCCGTTTCGGACGATACGGCCCGAAAGATTCATGCCATTTGCGAAGAGCTGGTCCGGGTTTCGTCCCAACGACCGACCGAGCTCTCGCCGTGAAATGGGCCAGGGATCTCATCATCGCATCGAGATCTTTGTCGATGAAATGCGAACCTGACCGCTTTGTCGTGTCCTGGCCGTCGCCTATCGAATACTTGAACCCGATTTCGTTCGCATCACCGCTGCGACCGAAGCGGAAATGATCTTTGTCGGACTGATCGTGCTTTCAGACCCGCCAAAGGTCGGGGTTCGACAGATGCTGGAACAACTGCGGGGAACCGGGCATCCGATTGAAAATCATCACCGGCGACAACGGTTTGATCGCTTCTCATATCGGGCAAGAAATGGCTGTTATCTGCCAAGAAATGAGAAGCCTTCCCCTGCCCCGATAGAGAATATTATGTCATGAAAACGACGACATTTCGGGCGCCACCAAATTCGGGAAAAACTTCATCTCGCCCCAGGATCAACCGGGTTCTAGCCAGGAAGATCAACCTTCGCCGCGTTCTTGTGCCGGTTGACTTTTCCCGGGCTTCGGTCGCGGCCATTGATTATGCGATCAAACTGGCCGGACGATTTGGCGCCGAGGTCAATGTGGTTCACGTCATGGAACCAGTTTCTCCGCTGGTTGGGATTCGGGGCATGCCTCTTTATATTCCCGAGGCCGAGACGGAAGACCGGATCCGACGTCATCTGCGGGGTGTGGCTCGGAGCCATGGCATTCCACTTCGCCCCGAACACATCCATGCGATTAAAGGTCAACCGTTTGCCGAGATTTGCCGGCTTGCCCGCAAGATTGGCATCGACTTGATCGTCATTCCTACCCACGGGCACACCGGGCTGACTCGTCTTGCCCTTGGCAGCACCGCCGAACGCGTCGTTCGTTATGCGCATTGTCCCGTTCTGGTATTGAGACAAACCAAAGCGAAGGCGGGGCGCAACGGCAAGTTAGTGTTTCCGCGGTTGCCGTTTCGGAAAATTGTCGTGCCGGTCGACTTTTCCGATTGTTCGCTCAAGGGCCTTAGTTACGCCAAAGAACTGGCGAAGGCTTTCGATGCCAGGTTGGTAATCCTCCACTCCGTGCACCTCCAGTATTACGTCACCAGCGACGAATACGCTCGTTATGATTTCCCGATGGTCATGGAACAAACCGAGCGATTCGCGGAGCGACAACTGCGCGATTTGATGGAGAAAACCGATTGGGAAGGAATCAAGGTGGAGTCTGCGCTCGAAATCGGCCACGCCGGAGAACAGGTTTGCGATCGGGCGAAAGATCGAAAGGCCGATCTGATTGTGACCTCGACCCATGGACGCACCGGATTGAAGCATGTGTTCATAGGAAGCACGGCCGAATATGTCGTGCGGCACGCGCCCTGTCCGGTCCTGGTCGTGCCGAGTCATGAACGAACATTTCCTCGGTAAGCCATGAGAGCGGCTGTTGTAATCGTAATCTTTCTGCTGGCCAGCCTTGGATTGACCGCGGCGCCAAACCCTAAGTCTTCAAGCCCGTCGACCGAGGCGCTCACTTATCAAAACATCGTAGCGCATTTTAAATCGGCCGGGATGCGCCGAACCGAAGTGCAAAAACGCTGCACCGTTTTCTTCGAAGGCGAATGGAAAAATCCGAACGTTTACGACTACTGCCTGATCATCGTTGAAAATTCGGATGAGGATGTTCAGGTCACGTTTTATCTGACTGACGCCCATGAAATGAACTGGATTACCGAGTTTGTGGACGCGCCGTTCTTCACCGAACCGGAAACGCTGAAATTATTGACGCTGGTTAACGGGGATGCCGCCAAAGAGGTTAAAAACATCGGACGGCATCGGGTTGAGTTTCATCATTGGGAGCCCAAGCATGCCGAGATCTTTGTGTTCAGCTTTACGCCGGCAAAGAACAAATAAGCCGTTCGGATGGCGAACAGGCCGCTGCGTTGGGAATAGATCTTACGCTCTTGATCCAATCAGTATTGCCAGGTGCGTGCGATAGGGTGAAAGGGCCAACCGGAGAAATGGACAAAAGTATATATATAATGAGCGGCGCTAATCCTGCCGCCGCCTGCCGGTGTCAAAAGGGCATCACATGAAGTCTGAACGCGGGTGCAGACCGCATCGTTATTGGTTCTTGGTTATCGGTTATCGATGAAGCTCAGAGCAGACGAATAACCGTTAACTGATACGAATGACGCGAGCACGGCTGCAAAAACGCTACACCGAACACAGTTTTACCCGCCGCGGCGGGACCGCTGAACATCGAAAACCCATCGGGGGTGTTTGGTTCAAAGCAATAGCTACCGGGCCAATCCAAACACCCCGATGTGATGAAGCTGCGGAGGCCGGCGACTAGCTAAAATCGCGCACCCGTTAGGGTGAAGGTAATTGGCACTCGAACTTTCGTGACTGTGCCCGGTTTAAACCGCCACCTGCTAAACGCACTGGTTGTTGCGTTGTCCAGGATCGAGCTGCCCGTGCTTTGGGTCATGGTGACACTCGTCACGGCGCCAGTGGCCGGATTAACGGTCAACAGCGCGATTCCGCTGCCGGTGATTCCGGCCCGGCGAGCCTCATATGGATACACCGGACGCGGTGCTCTAATCGCGACTGCCCGGGCCGAGCCTATCGAACTCGTGATTCCGATGTATCCGCTCTGCGGTGAGGCGATCGGAGCTATGGGTCTTCGCGCGCGGGTGCGGTTTGCGACCGGAGCAGGCTTCTCTTCAACGAAGTCCGTTGGAGCCGCTACCGGCGGAGGCATCTCGATAGGCTCATCTTCCGGCGGCGGGACCGGCTCAGGTGCCGCCGGCGGAGCAAACTCTAACGTTACTTCCGCGAAATGATCGGCTCCGAGCGAAATCGGCACCGATTCTTCAGGCTTGAGTTGCACATAAACAACCGCGGCGATATGAACCGCGACAGCGACCGCAAAAGCGATAATCGCCGCCCACTTTGAAGAGGGCTGGTAGATCGCCCGCGCCGGTACTGCGCTCGAGCGAGTTATTGTGACCTGTTTTTTTGCGCGCGACTTTGATCGACCCGTGGTCGCGATCGGTTGTCGCACGTCTGCAATTGTTGCAATCATTTCTCGGTAAAATTAACGATAAGATTGTCTGAGTGACTAAGACTCACTATTTATGTGTTCAATAGTATCACCTTATACGTTGAATCCGGCCATTTTGGCCGAATTGAAAGCGAGCAACAGAGGAACGCTGTTGGATTCGACGTTAACGAGTCGTCACTGAACGAAGCCCGGCCAAGGCCGGCGACTATCGTGTCAGCTAAAAGCGAACGTCAGCCGCAGGTAGCGGCGATTGACCTCAATCGCCATGGCCGGTCGGTTTCACGGTGCCGAATTTGTTCGCGCCGGCGGGTTCCACGATCGCGCACACTCCGGCCCCAAACATAGGCGCCGATGGCTGCGACTGAGACCAGGATTACAAATAGTAGTGTAGTCA
>DATFCK010000439.1:0-2658 GCA_035253185.1 Chthoniobacterales bacterium
TACCGTCTGCAAACAAGTTATGAGTTGACGCTTTGCCGCCCAACGGCATAACCTGCCGCGCATCAGCCAAATACGGGAGGAGCACAGTGCTCCTGCCCAATCGTCGGGACGGTTTCTGGGTCTCTCGGCGCCATTGCGGTCAACTCAACTCACAAAAGGAGTCATATGAAATTATTCATTCGTTCTATCGGTGTCGCTGCGCTCATTTTCGGCTGCACCGCCCTTATTCAAGCTCAAACATCGCCCGCCGCGTCGCCCGCCACCGCCGCCGCTAAATCCGGCGTGGCCGGCGGAACCAATGCTGGTCGTACCGACATCTACCACGTGCACGTTGTTCACGCGGCACCGGGGAAAGCAGCGGAGTTAGGCGAATCCATGAAACAGCCGGGGCCAAGCCCGGCGCCGCAACATCAGGTGGTGTTCCGCCATCAGTACGGCGATTCCTGGGATTATGTGGTCGTCGGCCACTACGGCACGAAATATACGCTGGAAGCGGTGCGGCCGCAGATCCCCCCTGACCAGCGGAGCTTGAGCGACTCACATACCGACACTTTCGTTAACGGCCCCTCCTGGGCTGAGTTCAGCCGGGCAATGGGATTGGACGATCCGAAAAAATCGACCGGTGCGGTTTATGTAGTTTCACTCTATCGCTCCGTTCCGGGTGGGCGGGAAGCGCTGGAAAAAAATCTCGCCGAGCCGCCTGATCCCGCCATGGACAAAGCCGCCGGAACCGCGCTGATGCAACATTTGGAAGGAGCCGATTGGAATTTTCTCGGCATTGTTCGGTACAATTCCTGGGCCGATCTTGCTACCAGTCAGACTAACAGCGTGCCCAAGACCGCCGAAAAGGATAGCGGATGGTCGAAGATGCGTGAAAGTACGGCTACCCACACCGACACGCTCTGCGATCGATTGCTGCCCTAACGAGGCGGAAGAAAAGACAGATCAAGGCGCGCTTCTTCCGCGGTTGGGGCGGAAGAAGGCGCTCGCCTACTGGCCGCGCAGCTCCAAACTTTCGGGTGGTTGAGCGTTGGCCTTAGGCCAGCCCCATATTGCCGGAAAATATTCGGGGGCATGACGAACCATGCCTTCCAGTTTATCGCCCCTGGCAATTAATCTTCGGCTCGGGCCGCCGCCACTTCCGCGAACAGCGGCTGGAGGTCGGCGTCGTCCATCGCCAAGAGTCTGAATCGCGGATCCAGTTGGATGGCGCGGAGGAGATGCCTCTGCGCTTTATGGAAATGGCGCAGCCGCGTCTCGTAACACGATAAATTATAATGAATGTTGGCGTTATCCGGGTGACTATCGAGCGCCTGAACTAAAATCTTTTTTGCAGCTTCCACCGATTGCAAGCGGCAGGCTGCTGACGCCGACCAAATTGTCCACTGCGCATTATTCGGGTCCTGATCGGCCAGTGATATGGCGAGATCGCGCGCCTCTTTCCATTTTTGCAAGCCGGCAAACACGCATAGCTGCATCACCAGCGTCTCCTCGAACGCCAGATAAGCCGGATCGAGTTCGTTCAGCTCGCGTTCAGCTTCTTCATACATGCCGAGGTCGATAAAACCCTCCACCGCGAGCAATTTTCGCCCGACGACGTCGCCTCCGCTTCCTTTGGTGTTGAACTTGTACCGCATATTAATCCCCGTTCACTAGTTCCGACGAACCGGAGCCCTGCGTTGTTCAAAACGTAGATCGAAATCGAAGGTGGAGCGGGGTATTGAGCGACTCCTTCCTTCGATCTAACTATCACGGTATCAGTTACATGTGAATTGGTATCAGAATACTACCGAACCGAGCTTCAGTGTTGGACCTAATCCACCCCGATCCATGCATCGGAGCCGAATCCGCGAGCCACGGAAGAAGTTCGCCCACCAATGAGAAATGCAACCGCAATGGTTCCAGCCGGATTGTCGCGCGGGCCGGTATATATGCCAGCTTCGCGAAATTTGCGCACGCCCTGGAACTCCGCGAAGAACATCAATGACGGGCGACCGGATCCGAATTGATGATGGAGATTATTTGGAACGTTCACACCATCATCAGCGCGAATATCGGTGCCCCCGTGAGCTTTAGCGAACGGTGAGGTGAGATGAATCTACTTCGTAGTCCTTTATGATGTCGGTGGGAAACGAATCGCTGCGAGAATCAGCAGAATATGTGGCAGTTGTTGTGACTTCTGGTTCATCAACCGAGAAAATTTTTTCACGTCACTATTTGTTCACACAACCGCAACTCAGTCGTCACATTGCCGGTTCAATGTGTCGATATGGATATCGATGCTCTACATTCAACGCTCCTGTCGATCACGATCGTGTCGGAAAAACTACGAGCCGGCCGCGAGATGGTTGATGAGGTAGAAGGGGTGGCTCCGGGGTTTGGCGATTTGCTTGATGAAGCCGAAAAAGGTTTACGAATGGCCAAGGCTACGCTCGCCGGCGAACTTGGATTCAACGTTTGCCCAAATTGCTGGCCGCCCGAACTCCTAACGACCGATCGCAAAGGCCGGATCAAATGCCCTAACTGCGGCGAAATCTCATTGCGCGAGCTCGCATTCGCCAGCGGAGGACTCAGCTAAGGGGGCAAGGTGATCGTAGCCGCCGGAACGGGCGATCGCGTGCCTTCTGCGTTTGGGGAGCGCGCGCGTTCCGCGTGCTG
>DATFCK010000440.1:0-15716 GCA_035253185.1 Chthoniobacterales bacterium
CGACAACCAGATCAGTCATCACGATCCGCGTAAGTTCGCCAAGGCAGTTCATCTTAAGGACGTGCATCTGGCCAAAGGGATGCAATGCGCCGATTGCCATTTCGACGTGGACGTGCACGGAAACGGAATGCTCTACGGCGAACCACGGAATGCTACCACGATCCTGTGCGTCGATTGCCACGGCACGATCGATCGACGGCCGTCGTTAGTCACATCGGGTAACGCCGGCCAGATCGACCTCCTGCGCACCAGCAACACGCCGTTTGGTCCGCGATTTACCTGGGATGGAAACAGGTTGTGGCAGCAATCGACCATGTCGCCGGACATTCGATGGGAAGTGCCGCAGACAATTGACACGATCGATCCGACATCACCGCATTACAATCCGAAGTCGGCCTATGCCAAGACGCTGCGGCGTGATGGAGCAACATGGGGTGGAACCGGCACGCTGGGGAGCACGGGCAACCTGCCTGTGGCGGCGGGCAGTTTGCCCGCCGAAAATGATAATGTCCCGGCTGGCAGCCTGCGCTCCCCGGAGCAGAGTGCGGTACCGACCGCATCTTCGTTTTCCCGCTATAACGACACTTCGCGCGACGTTCCGTTAGGCGTGAACATTCCCTACAGCGGGACGCCGATGGGGAACCTGGCGCATGACAACGCCCGGATGGACTGCCAGATCTGCCATACTTCATGGGCGACGAGCTGTTTTGGATGTCATTTGCCGCTGAAACTCAATCAGCGGGTGCCTCTGAATAAGTTCGAAGGTGTAACCAGCCGGTTTTACACCACCTATAACCCGCAGGTGGTGAGAGATGACGTTTTCATGCTCGGGATCGACGGCACGGTTAAGAAGAACCGGATGGCGGTGATCCGATCGTCCAGCGCGGTGGTGGTCAGCTCGCAGAATGCCAATCGAGAATGGATCTATTCCCAGCAACAAACGTTTTCGTCCGAAGGCTACAGCGGGCAGGCGTTCAATCCCCATTTCCCGCACACCACCAGCAGCGTGGGCACCACCAAGAACTGCACCGATTGCCATTTGTCCAAAGCGAACGACAACAATGCCTGGATGGCTTCGTTGTTAGGCTTCGGTACCGGCACGGTTAACTTTTTCGGTGGCTACGCTTATGTGGGCGAAGGCCACGGAGGTTTGCACGCCGTAGTTTGGACTGAATTGGAGGAACCACAGGCGGTGATCGGCAGTCATCTGCATTCGATTGCTTATCCGGCTAACTACAAAAAACATATCGACGGCGGTTCTGAATTACATGAAGCCTACGAACATTCCGGGAAAGACATTCAGGACGTCGTGTTACGCGGCGAATATCTCTACACCGCCAACGGCCCGGGCGGATTCGAGGCGTTCGATGTGGCGACCATTAACAACAAGGGATTTTCGGAACGCTTCGTTACTTCGCCGGTATCGCCACTGGGGCAACGGACCTATGTGCACACTCCGTTCGCCACCTCGGTGGCATTGCCCAGCACGCTCGCCCTGGATCCGGCCCGGGTTCGTTTGCCGGAAAATGAAGAACAACCGATCGATATGTTTTATGCGTTCGTCTACGTCTCTGACCTCGAAGAGGGCCTGGTAGTCGTTAACGTGGCGACCCTGGTCGACGGCAACCCCGGCAATAATTTCGTCAAGAAAGCGGCCAGCTTTAATCCTAACGGCATCCTGAATGGCGCGACGTTTGTGGCCGCGGCCGGACACCGTCTTTATATGACTACGCCACGCGGGCTTTACGTCATAGATGTCAGCGATCCCGAACATCCGCGACTCAGTGGCCAATTGACGAACGGTTTTCTGCGCAATCCCCGATGTGTCGCGGTCCAATTCCGTTATGCCTTTGTCACCGACGATGACGGTATGAAGGTCCTGGATATTACCGATCCTGACCGTCCGATCCCGGTGCGGAACGGGGTTGTTCGACTCAACCATGCCGGACGGCTGTACGTGGCCCGAACCTACGCCTATGTGGCTAACGGTCATGAGGGTCTGGCCATTATCGACATCGAGAATCCGGAGGCGCCGCGGATCGATCAAATGTTCAATGCCGGGGGAGTGATGAACGACACTCGGGCGGTGCAAATCGGCAGCGTCAACGCCTCCCAATACGCGTTGGTGGCTGACGGACACAATGGAATGCGAGTGGTCCAACTCATTTCGCCGGATACCGTTCCCGGCGCGCAGGGATTTAGTCCACGGCCGAATCCGAAGCTGATCGCAACTTTTCCGACCAAACATGAGGTAATCTGCGTGTCGCGCGGCCTCGAGCGTGATCGGGTGGTAGATGAAACCGGCGGCCAGACGGTCGTGTTCGGCCGGCGCGGCTCGCGCCCATTTCATCTCGACGAGATGGCGCGATTTTACCGGCGCAGTGTCGATGCCAAGGATTCGGCCAGAGACGGGGAATTGTACCGGGTGGAGGATGTCACCTTAACCGGCGGCGTTCTGACCACAAAAAGCGGCGCCGTGCTTACCCCGATGGCAACGCCGACTCCGACGCCGAGCCCGACGGCGACACCTCGTTAGGCTGGAAGGCTATAAGCCATCGGTTTAAGGCGTGGCGATTCGTGATCCCAGGGGCGTGGCATTGGCCTTCCAGCCAATGAGTCCGAACCAGACTCGCCTCCGAACCGGCGGGAAGCCGATGCCACTTTTAGGAACGGCCGACCGGACATCGCGGTTCGTTGCGCGATCTGCGGCGTTAACGGCTTTTCGCCAGCATCATCTCTTTCAGCGAAAGCTTTGAACCGTTCCTGGCGGTAGCAGTCGGCACGCTCTTGGCATGGTAATCGTGGCAGGTAATGCATTCGGCCGCAGTCCGCATCCCCGGTTCGGCATGCGGGCTGTGACACTTCACACAACTGTCCTTGACCGGCAGCAGAATATCCGAGCTTTTGGTGCTGCCGCGCGCAATCTGATGGCAGCTGTCGCAATCGACTCCCTTCACCGCGATATGTTTGGCGTGGTCGAAGTCGGACAAAAGCATCCAGCGATCGACCAGGATTGGTTTGGTGATAGCCGGCGCGCCCACCGCCGCTGGAGTGACCTGATGGCAATAAGCGCAGCCGGCAAAGTTCGCTCCTTTCGAGCGGGGCACGTTAGGCCGAATTTTGAAGGGATCGGCTTCGAAGAAGACACTGTTGATCAATTGCTGGTCCGAAGTGTATTGCGCCCGCAGACCTCTCCTCTGTTGTTCGACGAAAGCGCGAACTTTTCCTGGATCGGTAATCCCCTTGCGCCGGGCCAAATCCTCATAATGACTGGTGGCCGAGCGCAGAAAACCCAGGACCGCGGTGGGATCGCCATGCGGAAGGGTCAGGTCCGGATTGTTGAGGTCGAACTGCAGCTGATGACAGGCCTGGCAATTCGCCTGAAATGAGATCCGCTTCATGAAACGGCCTTCGGTTTCCAGTTGATGGCAATAATTACAATCTAATTTTCGGCCGGTTTTATCCACCGCCGGGATGTCGGGCCGGAAATGGCGGCTGTGATTGAATCGAAGAATGTCATGCAACCCGTCGGCGGCGACGTACGAATCAGGATCGCGCACCTTGGTAGGATCAGCCGCTTTAGCCAGGTTGATTCGAAATTCGGGGTGATCAGTCCAAAAATTCGCAAACGTTTTTGTGTACCCTTCCGGCGGCCGGCCTAACTGATTGAAAATGACTCGTTGCGGCTGCTGCGGATGTCGTCGCTCAGCGCTCCAGTCCGGCGGCACTTTGGTCTGCGCCGCCAATCGCATCTTTTCAGCATCGCCATGGCAGGATGCGCACTCGGAACTCGCAACCAGTTTCATCGGCCCGGGGCCGCGATGTTCCTGATGGCAAACCGAACAACGATGCTGAATTGCGTTTGGCTCGTGAAAAGTGTGAGTGCGTTGACTCAGCCGGGCGTGGCACTTTTCACAGCGATCATCGATCCGGGTGATTCGATCCGCCGCCGCTCCCCTGGTAAAACTATCACGCAGAACCTGGCCCAACGTGCGCCGATCCATTTGACCGCCACTGATCAACGATTTGTCATGACAGGCATCGCAATTCTGGCTGAATTCCCCCCCTGATATCGCTTCGGGCGGCAAATCACCGATCATCGCGCGGGTGATGTTGCGATGGTGACTCGATACCGGTCCGGGATTGAAAAATTTTTCCGGGGCGTGACGCGAATAATAAAATACCGCGGCGGCACCACCGAAAATGGCCAGCAGCGTGACCGCGAGAAGTTTCCGCCGGCCGGTGTAGAGCCGCCTGTAATTGGCCAGATTATCCTTGTACTTCTCCGATAGCTGCTTGTTCGTTTTGCGTGGCGCGGCCATGGGATCAGGGTTGTGAAGCCGGTATGGCCGGCCGACCACCGCAAGGAGTTTGGGCGAGTCCAAAATGGCCCGGTCCGGCCGCTGCCGGATTGCCTTCTCGGACGCAGCTCGTTAACGACATGCTCTCGCGTCGCGCCGGGGCGGCGAGCCATTTCCGACCTAACGATCCGCAAATCATACCGGTTTCACAACACTAGTAATAAAAAAGCGTCACGAACGCATGCCATCCCGTTAGGATAATCAGGATGAACGAAATAGGTATGTGAACAAACAACCAGGCGTGCAGCCACCGATGCAATTTGGTTTGCAAGTCGAGCATTCGGCGTTCGGCGCACCAGGACTCCACTTCTTCAACCAAACCGCGATACGGGACCGCCACATGGAGTTTAATGAACCGGAACGCGTCATCCGAGAATTGAGCTCTGGCCAGGCCGGAACGGGCCGGCCGGCTGGAACCGAGAAACGGCAGTACCTGCCGGTCGAGAAACCCGATCAATGCCTCTTCCGATTCCGGATCTGGCGCCGGCGCTATTTGATCCACCGTGATAGCGGTTGTTACCGCATTCCGGACGGGATTGGCGGTGCCGTAGTCGCTGCCACTGGCCAGCCCTAACGCATCGGAAGTTCGGGCCGCCGATGCCGCCAGCACATTGCTGGCGCCGGGCCCGTCGAACGCCTCCCGCAGCTGCTTGGCCGCAGCAAAAAGTTTCCGGCGCACATGGGGGATTTGTTCGTAAATCGTCTCAACCGGAACGCGTTCCTGCATCAGGCGCGGAATTCGATGTTGCAGCACCAGCCCGTAGATACCGCTCACCATGACCACGCTGTACAGAACCAGCAGCAAAATCGTCATCGGGCCACCGAGCCGAAAACCGCTGTGCAGAATGACCAGCGGAATCGTTAGGAGAGTCAGCCAGATATGGGCGCGCATCCACGATTGCACCGAGCCGATTTTCAAACGCAGGAACTTTTTCCTGACGCCCAAAAGACCGGCGAAGATAAAGATGGCGAACGCGATTGAACCCATCACCAGACCGACCGGCGTGCCACCCGCATTTCGGTGACCAGCGGGGGATTGGACCAGGGCGCCGGGCAACTTGAGACCAACCGGCAAACGTTCCGGCAGAAAATTGCCGGCGTAGATCCAGGCCGACACGACGGTGGCGACGAGAACGAACAGGAACCAGGGGACGTGGTCGCGGTTAAAGATCCGCATGATGCAAAGTGCTCGCGACTAGGTCGAAATACTCAGCCGGCGGGCGGGTAAAGGGTTTGAAACTGGCCACAAATCAGCGCGATTTGGTGCAGAGGGAATACGCGATCGCGTTTGCATGATCGACTTCTTTTCGGCGGCCGTGCAAAAATAACGATCGATGCTCCGGCATGGAAGAATTTTCCCAAGTCCACGCGTGAGATGGTGTCTCAGGTCGCGCCCCTGGTGCAAGACTGTTTCGTTGGGCGGCTGGTTCGGCGGCGGCGGCGGCGGTGGCCCTGCGCTAAAGTGCCTCGTCAGCGCGGTTTTGCTGTTCGGCGGCACGGAAATCAGTCCTGGAGCCGCTGAACAAATTCCGCCTGAGCGAGCCGGGCAGTTTGTCGGATCTGCTGGCTGCAAATCATCGAGTTGTCACGGCGGCGCCGGGGAAAAACGGAGCCAATTTCTTACCTGGAGTCAGCAGGACTTTCACTTCCGCGCGTTTGCGGTGCTGGTGAACGCGCGGTCGGCTCGAATGGCGGATACCCTTCGGATCGGTGACGCCCAAAGCAGCGCGCGATGCACGATTTGTCATTCGCCGTTCCAGTCGGTCGAGTCTGCCCGCCTAACGACACCGGATCAGCGGGATCAGGGCGTTTCCTGCGAGAGCTGCCATAATGCCGCCAGCTCGTGGTTGCGCGGGCACACTCGTCCTGATTGGAGCTATGCCACCCGGGTAAGCGCCGGGATGCGTGATCTGCAAAATTTGTACGTGCGGGCGAACACCTGTGTAGCCTGCCATCAAAATCTGGACACCGACATTCTGGCCGCGGGACACCCCGAGCTTCGCTTCGAACTTGATGGTCAATCGGTAGCGGAACCGAAACATTGGCGGGACGAGCCGGGGACGGGAGCGAAGGCTTGGCTGGTTGGTCAGGCGGTCGCCCTGCGGGAAATGAGCTGGGCGCTGGGCCGGAGCGAAAACCCCGACGATCAGTCGGTTGCGCAATGGAACGGGCTGGTCTGGTTGTTAGGCAAAGTCACCGCCGGGCAAAGACGGTTGCGCTTGCTCGATTTCCCTAACGGACCGCTGGTTCGGGCCTCTTTCATCGATATGCAGGGGCGGGCGGATTCCTTTGCCCGCTCAGTTGCAGAAACATCGCTGGGTGACAATTTCGCGCGCGACACTTTAAATTCTTTGTTAAATTTGGATGCCGAATTTCAGCAGGCGAAGGAACCGGACAAAATCATGGTTCGCCGGGCGGAACGGCTGGTGCCGGCGGTAATTCGGCTGGCGGATGCAGCCGGAATGGACAGCGACGCCGCGCCCCGGCCGGAAAGGATTCAACTCATCGAAGCTCTTCCTGTCGACGCTGGATTCGACCGGGGGCGGTTTGTGAAAGCCCTTGCGGTCTATCGGGAATCACTTACCAAATTGCCGGCCGGGCAGTGAACGAGAATTGTGGCCGCAGTTTGGGCTGATCATTGCCGATCCAAAGCGACGGAGCACCGGCCACTCCAGGACGTGGCGGACTTGCACCGCTCATTGCGCGCCTGTGTTTGGAGCGCAGCACGGTATTCCCGCTTTGGACTCACCAGATCGTTCCTCGCTAAAATTTCCTCCCGGTGGCAAGAAAATCGGACCAGCCGCAGCGGCGGGAGCCAGGCGAAGCAGGAGTGCGCGTTCGAAAAAGAAAGGCGCCGGGCGCACCGCCGGCGCCAGATCGCAGCCGACCAGACGGCGTCGAAGGCGCGACCCCGTCGATCTCTTTGGTCGTACTCCGTTAGGCCCTATTGGCCCGATAACGACTGGTCGTTAGGGCGATTGCGGGACCACGGTGGGAATGGACTGTCGCCGATCCAGATTTCGACGGTCTTATTGTTTGCCCGGTCGGCCGGGCGCACCTCCCACACGAAAACTCCCTTGTTGCGCAATTTTTTGTTGTGGACATAGCCGAGATAGGCCCGGTACGCGTAATGGTCGCCGATATACAAACGATTGTCGCGTTTGTCGGCATAAAGATAATACTTTGTCCCATTCTGGATCACTTCCTGGAACTGGTCCTCCGGTAATCGCGCAATGTGATTGCGTTGACCGTTAGTGTGGGCGGTTCGTACCTTGAAACCGGACGTGATCAGCACCCGTTCCATTTCGGTATCGCTAAGATTGTCGCCCGCTGCCTTCGTTTTCGCCTGGGTCGGCCCCGAAGGTAGAAAAAGGAACAATGCAATGGCTGCCAGCGCGCCAATGACGTGATATCGATCATTATTTTTCATGAGTTCGCCTCCGTAACCGTTACGCTCCTCTTTATTGAACAACTTTCCAGTCAAGAAGTTGCTTGATCCCACGCGGGTGGCGTTGGATGGCGTGCACTAGATCGGCCGGATGGTTGAGACTTCGATAACACGACTGCTCCGCCTCCGGGACATTCATTTCTGCCAATAGCCCAGCGTGCACCAATTCGTTAGTGATTCGCTGGAGGGACAGTTCCCCGGAACGCAGCGCCGCTGAAAATTTGGGAAAACTTTCTCGAGGATAAATAGCTGCCACCGATTCCGCCCTGCTGCCGATGCGAGGTAACACCCCACATCCGAGTGTGACCAGTCCATACATCCGTTTAAGAATTGCTGTTGTTAGGAAAGGCATGTCGACCGCCAGCACGAGCAGGTGCGTTCCCCTAATGGCACCCATGGCGGCGGTCAACCCGCTGAGCGGACCGCACGACGGCACCGTATCGGGAACAAAATTTGTGTGCGCCGGCCGCCAATCAGGATCGGTCCGGGCCGATACCAGAATCTCCGACGGCGCCAAACTTTGGAGAAGCTCGATCTGATACCGCCAAAGAGGTTTGCCCTGGAGCAGTAACGTCGCCTTGTCCGCGCCCATGCGTTTGGATTCGCCGCCAGCAAGAAGGACGGCGCTGAGCAGCGTTGGACAACTTGAATGTAATGCCAATAGAGCTTTCGAACCGCGAGCGTCACGGCTGCCCATATTATTTTATCATTGCGGTCGCGGAATAGAGTCGCCCGCTGGTTAGGATGCGCGCCCTCAAACCACCCCTGCCCTTCAGGAATTTCTCCGCCCCCGGTGCCACCGCCCGATTCATCCAATAGCATGGTTTGCATTCGGCAGTTCCGTAAAATCGGATTCCCTGCACTTCGAACTCGTCGCCGATCAACTGATTGAGATCGCTACCTCGAACGATCACGTTGCGCCGTAATACAGCCGGGGAACAATCGTGCGCTTGCAGCGCCGTCCGGAGTTCGTCGAACACCTCCAGGGAGAAAAATGTGATCTGTCCTTTGTAATCTTCCCGGTAATCGAGAAACCGGTCGCCGCGAATTCCATGGCCGGCCACGCATTCAATCGAAGAGACCTCGACGGTTGGGAAATTGTCCGGCTCACGGCCGTGATGGCCAAAAAAATTATGGCCCGGTGAGATGTAAAGGTGACAGATTTGCACTGCCCGAATGATACCATCAGCAAAGAAGGTTGCGAGCCGACGATGAACGCGAAACAAGCTGGAGTTGGGTCGGAGAAAATCATCCGCCACCGGGCAGATGGAAAACTGGAATATCAATCTGATGACCTAACGATCGAGGAACCCCTGGAGATTCGTGTCGGATCCAAAACGGTGGCCACCACCATGCGGACCCCAGGCCACGATGAAGAACTTGCCGCCGGATTTCTTGTTTCAGAAGGGATTATTAAATCGGCCGACCACATCAAAAACACATCGCGACCGGATCGCGCCCGAAATTCGCAAAACATTATTTGTATCGAAATTGCCCCGGAGGTGAAGGTTCCGAGTTCGATGGCGCAACGGTTAGGCACGATCACCAGCAGTTGCGGGATTTGTGGGATGGAAAACATCGATGCGGTGCGGCAAATGTTTTTACCGGTGCCCCAAAGCGGACCGCGAATCACTCGGGAAGTGTTGCTGGCGCTTCCGGAACGAATGCAGCAACGCCAGGGAGAATTTGCCCGGACCGGCGGCATTCACGCGGCGGCGGTTTTTGATTCGACGGGTGATCTAAAAATCGTGCGCGAAGACATTGGCCGGCACAACGCGGTCGATAAGGTGATTGGTCGGGCCGTTCTGGATCGTTTGCTGCCGCTCGATCAACACATCCTGCTGGTGAGCGGGCGCGCCTCGTTCGAGATCGTGCAAAAAGCGCTGGCCGCAGGAATCCCGATCATCGCATCGGTATCAGCACCGTCGTCACTCGCGGTAACTTTCTGCCGGGAAAGTAATCAAACGTTAATCGGCTTCCTCCGTCCGCCCTCGTTCAACATTTACTCGCACGTCGAGCGAGTGATTCTGGATCGTTAGGCAAGAGCGTCCGCGAAACACGCGAAATAACGCGAAAATTATCACCAGAGGCGGATTCACGCGGCCCGGGACGGAGGGATGAGCTTGTCTCGTCCCAAATATTCTTCAGTTCAACCTCCTGATTGTGATCACGAAGAGATAAATAGTGGGACGAGACAAGCTCATCCCTCCGTTAGCCGTTAGCCGTTAACCGTCGGGCCTGTGAATCCCGCTTATTTTCCGCGTCCTTCGCGTATTTTGCGGACTAATTCCTCTTCGCCGAGTTCGATTCCCGCGGAACGATCAGCCGAAAAAGTTTCTCGGTGCCACGCAACAGCATGATCGGCGACGGCACTCCAATTTCGGTGGCGACGAGTTGCTTGTGTAAATCGTCGATGGTTGCAATCGGGCGGCCTTTAAATCCAACGATAGTGTCGCCCTTTTGTAATCCCGCGACCGCCGCCGGGCTATGGGGTTCGACCTCCACTATCAGCACTCCTCGACCGGCCGTCAGTTTATGGAAACGCATGACCCGCGGATGCAGCGGAACGTTTTGTCCGGCTACCCCGATCGAGCTGCGGCGGACCCGGCCTTCCTTGATTAACCACGCCGCGACAAACTGCGCGGTATTGCTCGAGATAGCGAAGCAAATGCCCTGCGCCGGCAAAATGACCGCGGTGTTCACGCCAATGACTTCGCCCGCGCTGTTCAATAGTGGCCCGCCGGAATTTCCCGGATTCAAAGCCGCGTCGGTTTGAATGATTTCATCCATTAACCGGCCAGATTCGGAGCGCATCGAACGGCCAAGGGCGCTAACTATTCCAGCCGTCACCGTCTGCTGAAAGCCATAAGGCGACCCGACTGCAATTGCGATTTGGCCGACTCGAATCATAGAAGAATCTGCCAGTCGCACATGCTGAACGTCCGGGGCATCGATTCGGACCACCGCCAGATCAGTTTCTGAATCGGTCCCGACGATTTTGGCGGGATAAGTTCTGGCGTCATGCAGGGTAACCTCGAGTTCCCGGGCGGCGGAAACGACATGACTATTCGTTAGGATAAAGCCGTCGCGAGTGATCAAAAACCCCGAGCCTCCGCCCTGAGCGTGATTACCGTTGGTCACGCGAATGTTGACCACGCTGGGAGCGACGCGGTTAACGACGGCGGCGATTGTCTGTGAATACGCGTCCAGAAGCTGATGATCGGACAGTTCGCTGGTGGGGGCGACGGGCTTGGCTGGATCGATGGAAAAACCGCTGGAAGTATCGCTGGCGGGGAGAAGATTGCTGGTCATAACGTTTACCCTAATTGTAACTATAACGATTACACTTGTGTCACCGAGGTCAAATCGAGCAGGTCCCGGTTAAAGCCCGAGCTGGTCGCGCGGTGAACGGGCGAACCTGAATCCGCTCAGTCCTGGCCCGGCGGCTGGTCCCTGGCTGAGCGCCAGAACCTGAAATGACCGGCCCATCATCTCGGGATGCAATAAGGTCTGGAGTTGACGGCTGCCGGCCGCGTTGCCCGCCGGAATAGCCGCGGGATATCGGGCGAGGATTCCGGTAAGAAAGTGATGTTGATCGGTGAAGCCCTCGATCACCAACCCTTGCTTCTCCGCCTCACGCGCAGTGGCCGACCAGTTAACGTGCGCGGTGATGTCGCATTCTCCGATGAAATCAAATGGCGAATCGATAGCGCGATGCTGGGCGCGACATTGCAGCGTTCCGGCTTGAGGACGGAGCGCCAGATCGGCGGTGACGTATCCGTAATCAATCGTGATGGCGTACCCGCGTTCCAGCTTCTTTGATAAAGCCGTGATCCATTTAAGCGCAGCAAGATTGATTTCTATCTCGGCATCGACCGGTAGAGCCGCCAGCTCGCCTAACTGTTCAGCGATCCGTTGATCGGTAAGCGGCCCCTCCACAAATCCCAATCGTTCGTCCTGGCAGTTAACCAGCTTCTCCGTCCACATTAGATCGCCGCCGTTTTGCAATCGCCGGACCAGATGCACCGGCATCGAATCCAGCAGCTCATTGGAGAAATAAATGCCGGCGAACGGCTCGGTCTTCTCCAATGACCAAGACCATGAAATGTGGTCGCCGAATTCGGTCAAATGGTTCGCCTGCATTTCCCTTAGAACAGGGAACGGCTCAATAATATGATACCGAACTGTTTCAAAGCATTCGGGCGAGATTGTTGTCAGCGCGGCCAGAACATCGTGTGCCAGCTGACCTTCATGGGCGCCCTGCTCCACAATCTGGAAGTTGGCCGGCCGGCCGAGATGTTCCCAAACTTCTGCGAACTGAAATGCCAGCAATCGTCCGAACATTGGACCTACACTCACACTGGTATAGAAGTCGCCGTGGCGGCCCAGTTTTGCCCGGCCGGAGCTGTAATAGCCGTGCGCCGGATGATACAGCGCCTGATGCATAAACCAGGCAAAAGAAACCGGGCCGTCGGCTTGTATTTTGGATCGGATAAGCTCGACGAGGTCGTGATTTCCGTGATTCACTGGAACACAACGTTCACCTGCGAATCCCTTCCCGGGCAAGCGCGGAAGAGAGTGTTAATCGTCACCATGGTTGAGCCTGCCGCTTTTGCCCTTTAAATTGCGCTCCCGCTGCCTGTCTGCGCCCCGTGAAATTGCCCGCCACATATTTGTCGCCCCCACCGCGGCGGCATCTCCGCTACTATCGGCCGTGGTATACCCGGCCGCTCATCTACATTCCGGCGGCGTTCCTGGTGGTGTTGATTGGAGGCGCTCTGGTTTACTGGTCGATTCTGGCCGCGGACCTGCGCGCGGCCGCCAACACGTTCGACTTGTCGAAGTTGGAACAAATGGAATCGGCCAGCGTCATTCTGGATCGCAACGGCAAAATTTTCGGCCAGATCTATGTGGAGAATCGCGAGACGGTTCCCTACGAACAGTTGCCGCGTGATCTGATCAACGCCGTGATCGCAGTTGAAGACGCAAAATTTTATCAACATCACGGTTACGATCTGTTCGGTATCTTTCGCGCCGCGTTGAAAAACGTGATTGCCGGCCACGTCCGGCAGGGAGCCAGCACGATCACCCAACAACTCGCGCGTAACAGTTTCGCGCTCAAGGAGAGGACGTTCCGGCGGAAACTGCTCGAGATCTTCCTAGCCCGCCGGATTGAGGACAGCATCGGCAAGCAAAAAATCATGGAGCTGTATCTCAACCGCATTTATTTCGGGGGCGGATTGTACGGGGCGGAGGCGGCCTCCCGCGGATATTTTTCGAAACCGGCGCGTGAAATGACTCTAACCGAATGCGCCACCCTGGCCGGCCTGATCAAGAGCCCTAACCGATTATCGCCATGGACAGACAAGAGCGCCTCGCGGGAAGCGCGAAACTATGCGCTGAGCCGGATGCGCGATCTCGGGTTCATCAACACCCAGAAGTTGAAGGAAGCGCAGTCGGAAGACCTGGTGTTCGGGAGTCGCCAGAATGCCCAGGGGCAAAGTTATGCGGTCGATTACATCCGGCAGCAGGTGATTGCGGCGGTCGGATGGGATCGCGCGATGAACGAAGGATTTCGCATTCACACTACGATTGATTCCGATCTGCAAAAGGCGGCCGAGGAGTCCCTCAAGCGCAGCCTGGCGAAAGCCGAACAACAACCGGGATACAATCATCAAACTTACGCCGATTACGCCGCTACTTTCAAAAAGGGCACTCAAAATCAACCGGTGCCCGAATATTTGCAGGGCGCGGTGATCGCGATCGATAACCAGAGCGGCGGAATTCTCGCACTCGTGGGCGGACGCGATTTCGAGCACAATCAATATGATCGCGCGCTACAGGCGAAGCGACCGGCCGGGACGGCAATGAAACCATTCGTTTACGCCGCCGCGTTCGAGAATGGAAAGTATCCCGGAACAGTGGTGGAAGATTCGCCGCTCGATAACAGGGTGGTAATGATCGGGGGTACAACCGGGATCCTGGGCGAATGGGGGCCGGAAAGCGAAGAAAACCGATACGACGGAGCCCTAACGGCTCGCCAGGCGCTGGTAAAATCGAAAAATGGCGCCACCGTCCGGCTGGGACTCGACCTCGGTCTCGAGCCGGTATTGCGGTTATGTCGTGACGCCGGGATTCATTCACAACTGCGACCGTACCCGGCAACGTTTCTCGGGAGCAGCGAAGTCACTCTGGCTGAGCTGGCCCTGGCTTACACAATTTTTCCTAACGGGGGCACTCGTCCGGCGGGGATGCATATTCTGGAGCGAATCGAAGAAAAAGACGGCACCGTCTGGCACAGCAAAAGCCGGCCTAACCGCCAGACCGTGATCAAAGCCGAGCCGGCCTATGAGGTTCATTCGTGTCTGGTTGATGCGCTGGAGTTTGGTACCGGCAAAGCAGCGCACGCTCAGTTCGGATTGAAAAAATTTCCGGCGGCGGGCAAAACCGGCACGGCTTACGATTTTACCGACGCGTTATTCGCCGGTTACGATAGTGCGATTACCTGCGTGGTTTGGGCGGGGTTTGATAAGCCGCAGAAGATCTATCGCGGTGCGTTCGGCCGCGAGCTGGCTTTACCAGTGTGGGTGGATGTGATGAACGCGTCGGTGGAGCGTTATGTCCCCAGAGAAATCAAGGCGCCGCCGACGATCAAGAAGACGGAAATTTGTTCGCGCTCGGGGCTGCTGGCGACCGACAAATGCTACGACTCGGTGAAAGGGCCCGGCGGCGAAACGGTGCAGCGGCGCACCACTTACATCGAGATTGGAACCGCTGCGCAGTTGCCTAACGAGCCTTGCAATGTTCATGGCGAACCGCGGGCGCGCCTGGTTAAAGACACCGAGGAGAGCGGTTTTCCCAAGGCGGCCTCGGCGATCGATCTGAGCGAAATCCCGGCGGTCATTCCGAAATCGGGAACGCTGCTGGCCGACAAGGATCCGTACAATTCCATTCGGGCCGTGGTCAAATCGGCGCCGGCTGCGGAAGTCACTCCTGAACCAACGCCCGAGGCGCCGGCACCGCCGGCCGCATCGGTCACAGCGGCCCGCACACCACCGCCGACTGATGCGCCGGTCATGAAAGCATTACCAGCCAACGCCAATGCCACCCCGATAATCGCGGCAACACCGCCGCCCGATGCCCCGGTTATGAAAGCGATACCGGTGAAATCGCCGGCAGCCGAAACTCCCGCGGAAATCAGAAAAGCGGTGCCACTCGGTCCCCTCGACGAGGAAGCGGACGAGTCGTTGCTCAATCGGGCCGCAACTCCGCCGCCTGCGAATCTTGACGAGTGAGCCGGTCGCTGAAATTGGCCGTATTGAATCCGGGCGGCCGCGATCCGGAACAATATTTTGATTCGCTGGGTGGCCCCGACTCTCGGGGACATCCGCCGGTGAACTTTCACGGTTACGCTGCCTGCAGCGGTGGCAGTTTTCATCGGGATGTGAAACACGCCCTTGCTGAAAAACAGCCGGTACTGCTGCTATTGCGTCGTGATTTCAAGGAAGCGCAGCGCGCGCTGGCAGCGTGCAAGAAACAAAAGACGCCGGTCATAGTGTCGTTGAAGGAGACCGGACTGCATCAGATAGCGGAGCAACTTTCGCGGCCGGGAACCGCGGCGCGATTCCTCGAGCTGGTGAGCGAAGCAGATGGTTGCATCGGTGCCACGCCAGAGGTGGCCGAGCTTTATCGGATGTGTCGGCGAACCGCCAAACCTGAAACCGCGGCGTTTATTCCAACGCCGTATCCGCTAAGCCAGCCCCAGTGGGATTTTTCGACGAAAGCGGCTAACCAGTCTGGAATCTTCATCGGAACAAGGGAATGGGATATTCCGTCGCGAAATCATTTCGCGGCGGTGTTGTTAGCCAAAAATTTGTGCGATGCCACCGGTGAGCCGGTTACGATCT